>NZ_JAJCXD010000151.1:0-2125 GCF_021056305.1 Actinokineospora sp. PR83 | reverse complement strand
GCGCACCGGGTCGTGTCCTGCGGGCGGCCGGGGAGGCGACGAGCGCGGCGCTCGACGTGGCCGACGAGGCCGTGGGCCTGGGCAAGCGGGCGGCGGCGACGGGGGTCGAGGCGGGGCGGGCGACCGTGGAGTCGACCGGGCGCCTGGTGCGCGAGGCCTTCACCAAGCGGGAGCTGTGGTGGCGGGCGGGGCACCGCCTGCACCTGCCGGTGCGGCTGCCCGAGGGGGCGCCCGAGCAGGTGCGGCGGGTGCTCGAGGACGTGGTCGCCGCCGTCCTCGAACACCCCGAGGTGGTCAGCGCCTATTGGGACGGTGGGCTGGCGCGCGTGGTGGTCCGGTTCGCCGAGGGCGCGGCCACCGACAAGGTGGCGGCGGAGGTGTCCGCCCTCGCGCGTGAGCACGAACCGTCGCCCGTCACCGCCGTCGAGCCCGCCGCGCACCCCGGGGACCTGCACGAGATCCGGTCCGCCGCGGTGGCCCTCGCGGTGACCGGCGCCGGTCTGGCGACCTCGCTGGCCGCCGGGGTGTTCCGGCTGCGCCGCCCGCCGAAGGTCGCCGCCGCCGCGCTGACCGTGCTGCGGGAGGACCCCCGGGTGCGGTCGCTGCTGCGGTCCCGGCTGGGTGGCGGGCCCACCGAGGTGGCGATCGCCGCTGCGACCGCCGCGGTGCACGGGTTCGGCGGTTCCCCGACGGAACTGCTGCTCGACGCCGCGCTGCGCACCGGGCAGCTACTCGACGCCGCGGCTCGGGTGACCGCGTTCGAGCGGGTGCACGACGTGGTGTGCGTTCCCGGCCGGGAGAGCGTGGAGGGCGAACCGGTCGCCAGGCCCGCGCTCGCCGACCCGGTCACCAAGTACGCGGCCTCCGCCTCCACCGCGGGCATGGTCGGGGCGCTGGTCACGGGGGTGCTCACCCGCGGTGTGCGCGAGGCGAGCGAGGCGGTCCTGGCCGGGTCGCCGAAGCCCTCCCGGTACGGCTGGACCGGCTACGCCTCCGCGCTGGGGCAGGTCCTGGCGCGCGATGGGGTGCTGGTGCGCGCCCCCGAGCGGCTTCGCTCGCTGCAAACCGTGGACACGCTGCTGGTGCACGCCGGGGCGCTGCGGCTCGACAGCCGCACCGTCACCGAGGCCCACCCGCACGCCCCCGACTGGGGCGACGGCCGCCTGTGGGAGGCCGCCGAGGCCGCGCTGGCCGCCACTGATCCGAATTCTGGCTCCGACTCCGGCTCCGATCCGGACGCCGACCCCGACGCGGTCCGGTTGCGGCCGGTCCCCGACGCCGAGGCGGACTCCACCGGGCTCATGATCGCCTCCGCCGACGGGCGCGACGTCGGCACGGTCCTGGTCGGGCACCGGCCCGACCCGGTCGCCAGGGCGGTGCTCGACGCCGCCGGGCAGGCCGGGCTGCGCGTCGTGGTCGTCGGCGACGACGGCAGCGGGGCGAACGCGGTCGTGGCGGACGAGACGGTGTGCGACCGGTCCATGGCCGAGGTCCTGCGGTCGCTGCGGGCCGACGGCCGGGTGGTGTGCGCCCTCGCCCGGCCGCGCGGCACGACCGGGGCGGACGCCGACGTGGTCGCCGGGGTGCTGGCGGCGGACTTCGCCGTGTGCCTGGCCGACCAGGACGCCGCCGTGGTGTGGGCGGCCGACGCGCTGTGCGTCGACGGGCTGGTCGGCGTCTGGCGGCTGATGCGCGCGATCCCGGCGGCCCGGGCGGCGGGCAAGTACGGGGCGACCTGCGCCCAGGCCGCGACCGCCCTGTCCGGCCTGCTGGTCGCCACCAGCCAGCAGCGGCGGTGGGGGCGCCTGCTCTCCCCGGTGGCCCGGCTCAGCCCGGTCGACCTCGCCGCGGGCGTGGCCCTGGTGTCCGGGTGGGCCCTCGCCGCGGGTGTCGGCACGGCGGCCACCCCGGCGCCCCGGCCGCTGGTGCCGTGGCACGCGCTGCCCGCGGAGGGGGTGCTGCACCGCCTCCGCGAGCAGTCCGGGCGCGGTCGCCAGGTCGCCGACGACCTGACCGCGCGGGCCCGGCACCTCGGCGCGCGGCTGGCCGGGATGCCCGGCGCCGGGCCGCCGCGCGAGCTGCTGCGGTTGGCCGGTGCCGTGCGGACCGAGCTGGCCGACCCGCT
>NZ_JAJCXD010000150.1:0-6759 GCF_021056305.1 Actinokineospora sp. PR83 | reverse complement strand
CGGTGACGACCCCGTCGTCGAGCACGCCCGCGGTGTGGATGACCGCGCGCACGTCGTGCTCGTCGAACAGGGCGGTGAGGGCGGCGCGGTCGGCGGCGTCGCAGGCGACGACGGTGACGCGGGTGCCCAGCGCGGTCAGCTCGTCGCGCAGCTCGGGGGCGCCGGGGGTGTCGAGGCCGCGCCTGCCGAGCAGCAGCAGGTGGTCCGCGCCGTTCTCCGCGCACCACCGGGCGGTGGCCGCGCCCGCGGCGCCGAGCCCGCCGGTGATCAGGACGGTGCCGCGCGGCTTCCACGTGGACCTGGGCGGGGCGGCGCGCACGACCCGGCGGGCCTTGGCGCCGTCCGGGCCGAGGGTGAGCTGGTCCTCCGCGGTCTGGGCGAGCGCGGCGCGCAGGTCGGCGGCGCGGTAGCCGGGGCGCAGCTCGATGCCGCCGCCCCACAGGCCGGGCTGCTCCAGGGCGACGGCGCGGCCGAAGCCGTGCACGTCGGCGGCCGGGGTGGTGGTGGCCAGCCAGAGCCGGGCGGTGCTGCCCGCGGCGACGAGCCGCTGCACGAGGTCCAGCAGTTCCGGCAGGGTCGGGTCGACCGCGAGCACGCCGGTGGCGTCCTCGACCGCGACGGCGCCGAGGCCGATCGGGTCGTCGCCGACGACCGCCCAGTCGCCCGCCGGGTCGCCTGCGGGGAGGCCGACCGGGGTCCGGTCGACCCGGTAGCGCCAGCCGTCGGTGAGGTCCTTGGGGGTCTGCTTGACCCAGTAGCGGCTGCGCTGGAAGGCGTAGGTGGGCAGGTCGACGCGCGTGCCGGGGCCGGTGAGGGCGGCCCAGTCCACGGTGCGCCCGCGTGTCCACAGCTCGCCCGCGGCGCGGAGGGCGGCGCGGACCTCGTCGGTGTCCTTGCGCTGGGCGGGGACGCAGCCCTCGACGACCGGGGTCAGCGCGGCGGCGGGTCCGACCTCCAGCACGTGCACGGCGTCCAGGCGGGCCGCGCCGTCGGCGAAGCGGACCGTGCGGCGGACGTTGCCGACCCAGTAGGCGGTGTCGCCCGGGTCCTCCTCCCCCGCGACGCCGATGAACCCGACCTGGGCCCGCCCGCGCTCCACACCGTCCACAAAGGTCTCGAACTCGGCCAGCACCTCGTCCATGTGCGCGGAGTGGAACGCGTGGCTCACCTTCAACAACGACGCCTTGACCCCACGCGCCCTGTGCTCGTCCACCATCGCCGCAACCGCGTCCGCATCACCCGACACCACAACGGAATCCGGGCCGTTGACCGCACCCAGCTCGACGCCCTCCAGCAGCTCGACCGCCGACTCCGGCAGCCCGATGGCCGCCATCGCCCCCCGAGCGGTCACCGCCCCCATCAACGCGCCACGCTTCACCACCAACGCCGCAGCACCCTCCAACGAAAACACCCCAGCAGCCCACGCCGCAGCAATCTCACCCACCGAATGCCCGATCACCACATCCGGACGAACACCCCACGAACCAAACAACCGCACCATCGCAACCTCAAAAGCAAAAATCGCAGGCTGCGCGAACTGCGTCTCATCAATCCGCGTACCTTCGGTGATCGCCTCCCGCACCCCAGCCGGAAACAGACCCACCACCTCATCCCACGCGGCACCGAACACCGGGAACACCGCCGCCAACTCCCGACCCATGCCCGCCCGCTGCGACCCCTGACCGGTGAACACGAACGCCGTCCGCCCGGCTGTGGCGGTTCCCCGCACGCCCAGCGACCCGAGACCGGCCACCAGCTCGTCGGCCGACCCGACGACGACCGCCCGATCCTCGAACGCGGCGCGCCCGGCCAGTGACACGGCCACGTCGGCGGGCGAGAACCCGGCGTCCAAGCGCTCGGCCAACGCCGCGGCCTGCCCGCGCAGGGCCTTGTCCGACCGCGCCGACAACGGCCACACCGCGAGCCCGGCAGGCGCCGAGGGGGTGCTCCCCGTCGCGACCCCGGGGGCCTGCGGGGCCTGCTCCAGCACGACGTGCGCGTTGGTGCCGCTCACGCCGAAGGCGGACACGCCCGCGCGGCGGGGGCGGTCGACCGAGGGCCAGGGGCGGGAGGCGGTCAGCAGCTCCACCGCGCCCGCCGACCAGTCGACCTGCGTCGTCGGGGCGTCGACGTGCAGCGTCTCGGGCAGCACGCCGTGGCGCAGGGCCATCACCATCTTGATCACACCGGCCACACCCGCGGCGGCCTGGGTGTGGCCGATGTTGGACTTGATCGACCCCAGCAGCAGCGGGGTGGCGCGGTCCTGGCCGTAGGTGGCCAGCAGGGCTTGGGCCTCGATCGGGTCACCGAGGCGGGTGCCCGTGCCGTGCGCCTCGACGGCGTCGACGTCGGCGGGGGTCAGGCGGGCGTTGTCCAGGGCCTTGAGCACGACGCGCTGCTGGGCGGGCCCGTTGGGGGCGGTGAGCCCGTTGGAGGCGCCGTCCTGGTTGACCGCCGAGCCGCGCACGACGGCGAGCACCTGGTGGCCGTTGCGCTGGGCGTCGGAGAGGCGTTCGAGCAGCAGCACGCCCGCGCCCTCGCCCCAGCCGGTGCCGTCGGCGGCGTCGGCGAAGGCCCGGCAGCGGCCGTCGGTGGACATGCCGCGCTGGCGGGAGAACTCGATGAACAGCGCGGGCGTGGCCATGACGGTGGCGCCGCCCGCCAGCGCCAGCGAGCACTCCCCCGCGCGCAGCGCCTGCACGGCCAGGTGCAGCGACACCAGCGAGGCCGAGCACGCGGTGTCGACGGAGACGGTCGGCCCCTCCAAGCCCAGGGTGTAGGCGACGCGGCCGGAGATGACGCTGGCGGCGTTGCCGGTGAGCAGGTGCCCGTCCACGGCGTCCCCGGCCTCGACGACCAGGCTGGTGTAGTCCTGCCCGTTGGTGCCGATGAACACGCCGGTCTCGGTGCCGCGCAGCGACACCGGGTCCAGCCCGGCGCGCTCGACGGCCTCCCAGGAGGTCTCCAGCAGCAGCCGCTGCTGCGGGTCCATGGCGACGGCCTCGCGCGGGGAGATGCCGAAGAAGCCAGGGTCGAACTCGGCGGCGGCGTCGAGGAAGCTGCCGCGCGCGGCGTAGAAGGTGCCCGCGCGCGTCCCCTCGGGGTCGTAGAGGGCGTCGATGTCCCAGCCGCGGTCGGTGGGCAGGTCGCCGGTGGCGTCGCCGCCCGCGGCCACCAGGTCCCACAGGTCCTCGGGGCTGGTGACGCCGCCGGGGAAGCGGCAGGCCATGCCGACGACCGCGATCGGCTCACCGGCGCGCTCCTCGGCGGCGCGCAGCCGCTCGTGCGCGGTCTCCAGCTCCGCGGTGGCGCGCTTGAGGAAGTGCCGGAGCTTGGCCTCCGTGCTCTGCTGGTTGGCCGCGGTGCTCTGCTGCCCGGGGTGGGACTGGGACATCTGCGGGGTCCTTTCCGTCGCCCTGGGCCGGTTCAGGAGATGCCGAACTTGGTGCCGAGGAGGTCGAACATCTCGTCGTCGGTCGCGTCGTCGAAGGTGGCGGGGTCACCGCCGGACCCGGCCTCGGCCGGGTCGTCGAGCAGGGCGCGCAGCCGGGTCAGGACCCGGGTGCGGGTGGTGGCGTCGAGGGCGTCGGCGGCCAGCGCGGCCTCCAGCCCGGCCAGGTCGCGCAGGGCGTCGGCAGCCGGGTCGGCCCCGGCGACCAGCCGCCCGGTGAGCAGGGCGGCCACGGCCTCGGCGGTGGGGTGGTCGAACACCAGCGTGGCGGGCAGGTCCAGCCCGCACGCGGCGGCGAGCCGGTTGCGCAGGTCCACCGCGGTCAACGAGTCGAACCCGAGCTCCTTGAGCGGCTTGGTCGCCGGGACGTCCCCACCGCCGGAGCGGCCGAGCACGGCGGCGATCTGCTCGCGCACCTCGGTGAGCACCACGTCGGCGGCGGCCCGCTGGTCGAGCCCGGCGAGGCGGGCGCGCAGCCCGGTCGCGGCCTGCGGGCGCTCGGCCGGGTCGGGGGCCGCGGCCTCGGGGATGGTGCCGATCAGCGGGCTGGGGCGGGTGGCGGCGAACCCGGCGCTGAACCGCGCCCAGTCGACGTCGGCCACGGTGACCGCGGTGTCGCCGTGGTCGATGGCCTGCTCCAGCGCGGCGATGGCCAGCTCGGGCGGCATCGGCGCAAGGCCGCCCTGGCGCATCCGGGCGGCCCGGGTCTCCTGCTCGGCCAGCCCGCCGCCGCCCCAGGCGCCCCAGGCCACCGAGGTGGCGGGGAGCCCGGCGGCGCGGCGACGCTCGGCGAAGGCGTCGAGGTGGGCGTTGGCCGCGGCGTAGTTGCCCTGGCCCGCGCCGCCGGTGGTCGAGGCCAGCGAGGAGAACAGCACGAACGCGGACACCTCGCCCACCAAGTCGTGCAGGTTCTGCGTCGCGGTGGTCTTGGGGCGCAGGACGGTGGCGGCGCCTGCGGGGGTCAGCGCGTCCAGGACGCCGTCGTCGAGCACGCCCGCGGTGTGGAAGACGGCGCTGACCGGGTGCTCGGCGAGCACGGTGGCGAGCGCGCCGCGGTCGGCGGCGTCGCACGCCACCACCGCGACCTCGGCACCGGTGGCCCGCAGCTCGGCGGCGAGGGCGTCCGCGCCGGGGGCGTCGGGTCCCCGGCGGCTGATCAGCAGCAGGCTGTCCGCGCCGCGGGCGGCGAGCCAGCGGGCGACGTGGCCGCCGACCGCACCGGTGCCGCCGGTGACGAGCACCCGGCCCTCCGGCTTCCACTGCGCCGAGGCGGGCGCGCTGCCCAGCGGCGCGCGGACGAGCCTGCGCGCGTGCACGCCCGAGGGGCGGACGGCCACCTGGTCCTCCGTCCCCGCGAGGACGCCCGCCAGGCGCTCGGCGGCGCGGTCGGTGGGCGTGGCGGGGACGTCGACCAGACCGCCCCAGCGGCGGGGGTGCTCCAGGGCGGCGACCCGGCCCAGGCCCCAGACCCCGGCGGCGGCGAGGTCGTCGGGGGCCTCGCCGGGGCGGGTGGCGACCGCGCCCCTGGTCAGGCACCACAGCGGGGCGGCGATCCCGGTGCGCAGCAGGGTGGTGGTCCCGACCAGGGCCGCGGTGACCTCCGGGTGGTCGGGCAGCGGGCGGGTGTCGAGCGCCAGCAGCGACAGCACCCCGTCCCAGTCCCCCGCCACCGCGGCCGGGTCGACCTCGGCCGGGCCCGCGGTGAGGTCGACCCGGGAGACCTGCGCGCCCCGGGCGGTCAGCGCGCGGGTCAGCGGGTCCACCCACGGGTCGGCGGCGCCGCCCTCGGGGACCACGAGCAGCCAGCGGCCACCGAGCGCGGCGGTGGGCTCGGGTAGCTGGTGCCAGGTGACGCGGTAGCGCCAGGAGTCCAGCGTGTCGCGGACGGTGCCGCGCTCGCGCCAGGCGGCGAGGGCGGGCAGCAGGTCGGCGAGGCGGGCGTCGGCGTCGACCCGCAGCGCGGCGGCGAGCGTGTCCGGGTCCCGCTCCGCGACCGCGGCCCAGAACTCGGCGTCGGCGGCCGAGCCCGCCGCGGCCCGGGTGGTGGCGGGGGTCGGCCAGAAGCGCTCGTGCTGGAAGGCGTAGGTGGGCAGGTCGACCCGGTGGCCGGGGGCCACCGCGGCGAAGTCCGGCGCCAGGCCGCGCACCACGCCCTCACCGAGCGACAGCAGCATCCGGTCGAGGCCGCCGGTGCCGCGGCGCAGCGAGCCCACGGCGACGACCCCGTCCGGCAGGGCCATCGTGAGCACCGGGTGCGGGGAGCACTCGATGAACGCGTGCCCCGCCAGCTCGGTGACGGCGTCGGCGAACTGGACCGTCGAGCGCAGGTTGGCGAACCAGTAGTCGGCGTCGAGGGCCGTGCCGTCCTCGAAGCGGCCGGTCAGGGTGGAGCGCACCGGGACCGCGCCCGCGCGGGGGCGGACCGGGGCCAGCACGTCGAGCAGTTCCGCTCGCAGCTCGTCGACCTGGGCGGAGTGCGAGGCGTAGTCGACGGGCACCCGCTTGGCCCGCACGTCGTCGGCCTCGCACGCGGCCACCAGCTCGTCGAGCGCGGCGGGCTCGCCGGAGACCACGACCGCCGACGCGCCGTTGACCGCGGCGATCGAGACCCGCTCCCCGAACGGCGCGATCCGCTCGCGGGCCTCGGCCTCGCCCAGCGCGACCGACACCATCCCGCCGCGCCCGGCCAGCCGCCGCAGCACCTGCGACCGCAGGGCCACGACCCGGGCACCGTCCTCAAGCGACAGCGCGCCCGCCACCACGGCGGCAGCGATCTCCCCCTGCGAGTGGCCGACCACCGCGTCGGGCCGGATGCCCCAGGACCGCCACACCTCGGCCAGCGACACCATCACGGCCCACAGCACCGGCTGCACGACGTCCACGCGCTCCAACAACGCCGCATCGCCCAAGACCTCGTCCAACGACCAATCCACGAATCCCGACAACGCCGCAGCACACTCGGCAAAGCGCGCCGCGAACACCGGCGACTCCGCCGCCAACTCACGGGCCATGCCCACCCACTGCGAACCCTGACCCGGGAAGACGAACACGACGCCGTCGACCTCGGTCGCCTCGCCGCGCACGACACCGGCGGCGGGCTCGTCGCGGCTGATCGCGGCCAAGCCCCCCAGCAGGTCCTCGGCGGTGCGGCCGACGACGGCGGCCCGGTGCGCGAGCGCGGCGCGCCCGGCCAGGGTCGCGGCGACGTCGACCGGCGAGAAGCCCTCCGCGAGGGCGGCGCGCAGCCGCGCGGCCTGCTCGGCCACCCCCGCCGCCGTCCCCGCGGACAGCGGCAGCAGCACGGCGGG
>NZ_JAJCXD010000014.1:0-69599 GCF_021056305.1 Actinokineospora sp. PR83 | reverse complement strand
GATCACCGAGCAGGGCCTGCTCGCCGCGGCCCGCGCGGCCGACGAGCGCCGCGAGGCCGCCGCCGCCGAGCTGGCCGCCGCGGCGGCGCACGCCGACGGCATCGACAGCGCCGTGCTGTCCGCGCCCGCGCTGCGCGCCCTGTGCGAGCTGCTGACCCTGGCCATGGCCCAGCGCGAGGGCGCAGCCGACCCGGGCAGCGCGACCGACCAGGTGCGCGGGCTGACCCTGCGGCTGACCCCGGCGCGGGGCCGCACCACCAACATCCGCAGCGAGTCGGGCACGCTGACCCTGCGCGACACCGTCGTCGACATCGCCCGCGTCCAGACCGCCCGGGCGGCCCGCGATGCGCGCTGACACCCGCTCCCGCGTCCCCGCCGCGCTCACCGAGCTGTCGGACATCGACGCCGCGAACGTGGCCCGCTGCGCGAAGGTGCTGCTGCGCCACCCGCTGCTGCGCGTCGGCGGCCCGGACGGCGACCTGCTGCCGCTGGTCTACCGGCACCGGGTGACGCTGCAGGAGATGTTCGCCTCGCTGCTGGGCTACCGGCTGGTGGTCGAGCGCCGCTTCGCCCGCCTGCACAAGGTCGGCGCGGGCGACGACCCGACCCGCGGCGAACCGGGCCTGACCCCGCGCGCCTACGCCTACCTCTGCCTGACCATGGCCGCGCTGACCGGGGTGGGCAGGCAGGTCCTGCTGTCGCGGCTGGTGGCCGACATCCGCTCCACCGCGGCGGAGGCGGGCATCGACCTCGTCGACGACCTGGCCGACCGGCGCGCGCTGACCGCGGCGCTGCGGCACCTGATCGGCCTGGGCGTGATCACCGAGACCGACGGCTCGGTGGCGGGCCTGGTCGGCGAGTCCGGTGCCGAGGCGCTGATCACCATCCACACCGACCTGCTGGGCCAACTGCTGTCGGGCACCTCGGACGCCCCGGACGCGGCCGCGCTCATCGCCTCCGGAGCCGGGGCCGGGGTCGAGCACTCGGTGCGGCGCAAGCTGGTGGAGAACCCGGTCACCCTGCACAGCGACCTGTCCGCCGAGGAGGCCGACTGGCTGCGCAGGGGGCAGCGGCGCGAGTCGGTGCTGCTGGAGCGCTGCTTCGGCCTGGTCACCGAGATCCGCGCGGAGGGGGTGGCGGTGACCGACCCGGAGGAGTACCTGACCGACGTCGTGTTCCCGTCCACCGGCACGGTCGCCAGGATCACCCTGCTGGCGCTGCCGGAACTGCTGGCCACCGAGGCCGCGCCCCGCCCGGACGGCCGGGTCCCGGTGAGCACGCGGGACGTCCGCGAGACGTGCGTGCGGCTGATCGAGGACTACCCGGCGGCGTGGTCGCGGCAGGCCACCGACAACGTCGACGACCTGGTGGACGCCGTGCTCGACCTGCTGCTGCGGCTGACGCTGATTGCCGAGTCCCCCGACGGCTGGCTGCTCAGCCCGGCGGCGCACCGGTGGCTGCCGCTGCCCGACGACACCCGGGCCACCCCGGGCCGCTCCGCTGTGCCCGAGGCCCCCGAACCCGGCTGGTCGCTGTTCGACGAGGAAGGATCTCCGTGACAACCCCCGAGGCGGGATTCGGCCGCTGGCGGCTGCACCGCGGTGGCATCGTCAACATCTGGCAGTACCGCGAGCAGACCTTCGACTTCTCCGGCGGCCGGGCGATCTTCCAGGGCACCAACGGCTCGGGCAAGTCGCGCACGCTGGAGCTGCTGCTGCCGCTGTGCCTCGACGGCGACCTGCGCCACCTCGGTTCCAAGGGCGCGGGCACGGTGTCCATCCGCAGGCTGATGCTCGACGACTACGACGGCGGCCCGAACCGGATCGGCTACGCCTGGGTCGAGCTGCACCGCACCACCCCCACCGGCGGCGACGACTACCTGACCTGCGGCATCGGGGTGAAGGCGTCGGCCACCTCGCAGCAGATCAGCGACTCGTGGCGGTTCATCACCCCGTCGCGGGTGGGCACCCACTTCGCCCTGGCCTCGGCCGACCGGGTCCCGCTGGGCCCGGCCGCGCTGCGCGAGGTGCTCGGCGCCGACCGGGTGCACGACGAGGCCGCGTTCCGGGCGAAGGTCGCCGAGACCGTCTACGGCGTGCCCGCGGCCCGCTACGGCGACCTGCTGCACCTGCAGCGCACCCTGCGCAACCCCGACATCGGGCTCAAGGTGCAGGACGGGCAGCTCGAGCAGATCCTGTCCGACGCGCTGCCGCCGCTGGACGCGGGCGTGGTCGAGCAGCTCGCCACCTCGTTCGAGGACCTGGAGTCGATCCGGGAGAACATCGGCAGGCTCAGCTCGGCCGACGCGGCGATGGGTGCCTTCCTCACCGGGTACGCCGGGTACGCGCTCGGCGCCCTGCACGCCTCGGGCACCAAGGCCGACGCCGCGCGGCGCACCCTGGACACCGCGCACGCCGAGATCCGGAAGCTGCGCGCGAAGCTCGACACCGACACCCGCGCGCACGCCGAGGCCGAGGCGCGCGTGGCGGAGCTGGACGAGCGCGACACCGAGCTGGAGACGAGCATCGACTCACTCAAGTCGCTGCCCGCCTACCAGGGGCTGCGCGACCTGCGGGACCGGGAGAAGCTGGTCGAGCGCACCCGGGAGGCCGCCGCCGCCGCGCTGGACAACGCCGCCGTGCAGCGCAACCACGCCGACCGCGCGGTGGAGACGGTGCTGACCGTGCTGCGCAGGCTCGGCGGTGACATCGAGGACGCAGGCGAGCTGGCCCGCACGACCACCGCCAGCCTGGTGGCCGCGGGGCTCGACCCGAACCTGTGCCCCCCGCTGCCCACCGCCCCGGACCCGGTGCCGCGGCTGGCCACCGACCGGGTTCGCGCCAAGCCGGACCCGGAGGCCGAGCCGCTGGAGATCCAGCGCCGCACCCCGCCGGAGATCGCCCCGGACGTGCTCGCCGACGCGCTGGCCGACGCCGCGGACAAGGTGGGGGCGATCAGCTCCGAGGTCGGCGGCCGGGCCGCGCTGGCGATGAGCCTGCACGAGCGGGCGCTGCGCCTCGACCGCGACCGCCAGGACCTGGAGAGGGTGCAGGCCAAGGCCCGCGACGCGCAGATCGAGGCGACCGAGGCCGCGGGCAGGCGCAACGAGGCCGCGCAGCGCTTCGCCGGTTCCGCCGAGGTGTGGTGCGAGCGGGCGGCGGCGTGGGCGAAGACCGGGCCGTTCGCCGACGACCACGCCCCGCGCCCGCCGCAGCCGCCGACCGCCGCGGACGTGCTGGCGGGCGCGGACGCGACCCGCACCGCCCGCGACACCGCCCGCGCCTGGGCCGCCCCGCACCTGGCCGGGCTGCGGCAGCGGGTGGTGGCGGCCCGGCAGGTGGTCGACGACCTGGTGCGGCGCATCCAGTCGACCGAGGCGCGGCTGATCGAGCTGCGCAACGGCGTCGACGCCACGCCCCCGGCCCCGCCGTACGCCTCCGCCGAGCGCGACCCGGCCACCGGCGCCCCGTTCTACCGGCTGGTGGACTTCGCCGCCGGTCTCGACGCCGCCGAGCGGGCCGGGTTGGAGGCGGCGTTGCAGGCCAGCGGTCTGCTCACCGCCTGGGTCACCGCGGACGGCACCGTCGACCCGGAACTGGCCGACGTGCTCGCGGCGGCCGGTGACGACGTCCCCTCGCCGCTGAGCGGCGCGCTCGTGCCCGCCGTGACCGGCTCCCCGGTGGCCGCCGCCGTCGTCGAGGCGCTGTTGGGGTCGGTGTCGTACAACGCCGACAGCCCCGGGCTCGCGGTCTTCCCGACCGGCCGCTGGCGCGCGGGCGTGCTGCGCGGCGCACTGTCCAAACCGGACGCGGAGTTCGTCGGCGCGGGCGCCCGCGAGGCCACCCGCGAGCGCACCACCGCCGAGCTGGCCGCCGAGCTGGAGCGGGTGCACGCCGAGCGCGCCACCGCCGAGGCCGAGGCGCGCGAGCGGACCGCGGCGGTGGCGGCGTGGGACGCCCACCTCGACGCGTTCCCCGACGACCGGGAGCTGATCGGCGCCAGGGCCACCGCCGAGCAGGCGCGCGCCCAGGCCGAGGAGTCCGCCCGCAAGGCCGACCGGCGCAAGGGCGAGCACGTGGCCGCCGCGGGCCGGGTCGCGGCGTCGCAGGCCGAGCTGTCCCGGGACGCGGGCGCGGCCGGGCTCACCGCCGACACCGAGGCCCTGCGGCACGCCCAGCGCTCGGCGACCGCCGCCCGCGACGCCGCCGCGACCCTGCGCGACGCCCTGGCCAAGCGGTGCGCGGGCACGGTCCGCGACCTGGTCGAGGCGCTGCACGACCACAACGCCGCCGTCGACGACCGCGCGGCGGCCGAGCGCGTCGCCGATGAGAAGTGCGTGGTGTTCCACCGGGAGGCGGCGGCGCTGTCCGAGCTGACCTCCGCCGTCGGCGGCGAGGCCGAGGAGGTGTCGCGGCAGCTCGCCGAGCTGGAGCGCCGCCGCCGCGCCGGGCGCCAGGAGCTGCCGGAGGCGCGCAAGGCCGCCGGGGAGCTGTCGAACCGGGTGGTGAAGACGCAGACCCTGCTCGACACCCGCGACGGCGAGATCGACGGCAGGCGGGCGGCGGCCGAGGCGGCGGACCGCTCGTTCGCCGAAGCCCTGGCCGCGCCCGGGGTGTGGGAGGCCGCGCTCGACGAGCCGCGGCCCGGGTCCGACGCCGAGGCGTTCGAGCTGCTCGCGGCGGCCGTGGCCGAAAGCAAGCGCTTGCCAGGCGAGGAGAGCGCGCTGACCAGGCTGCAGG
Source organism: Actinokineospora sp. PR83 (assembly GCF_021056305.1). Lineage (NCBI taxonomy): Bacteria > Bacillati > Actinomycetota > Actinomycetes > Pseudonocardiales > Pseudonocardiaceae > Actinokineospora > Actinokineospora sp. PR83. The sequence goes on along the minus strand of NZ_JAJCXD010000014.1, from coordinate 64,860 downwards.
GGTTGCAGGCGTCGTTGGCCGGGACGCACAACGTGCTGCCCGAGCGGCACGCGGGCATCCTCACCGTGGTCGTCTCCGGCGAGGAGGGCCCGGCCCCGGTGGCGGTCGCCGCCCGGCGGGTGGCCGACCGGCTCGCCGAGCGGCGCGGGTTCCTCTCCGAGCAGTACCAGGGCATCTTCGCGCTGCACCTGGTGCGCGAGCTGGCCGAGCGGCTCTCCGCGCAGATCGCCGTCGCCGAGGACCTGACCCGGCGGATGAACGAGGTGCTCGACTCCGCCCGCTCCAGCCAGGGCGTGCACGTGCAGTTGGACTGGCAGCCCGCGGCCTGGCTCGACGAGCCCACCCAGGAGGCGATCAAGCTGCTGCGGCTGCCGTTCGCCGAGCGCACCGAGGAGCAGGACACCCGGCTCCAGCAGGTCTTCACCGAGCGGATCGAGGCCGAGCGCGACACCGCCACCGGCGGGTTCACCGAGATCCTGGCCCGCGCGCTGGACTACCGCTCCTGGTTCGCCTTCACCGTCCGCGTCCGCGACACCGGCCCGGACGGCAAGCCGCGCTCGCGGCGGCTGCGCCAGCTTTCCTCCGGGGAGACCCGGCTGATCTCGTACGTGACGCTGTTCGCCGCGGCGGCGGCGTTCTACGGCGCGATCTCGGCCGGGGTGGTGGCCTCCGCGCGGCTGGCCCCGCTGCGGCTGGTGCTGCTGGACGAGGCGTTCGAGCGGCTCGACGACCCGACGATCGCCCGGATGCTGGGGCTGCTGGTCGACCTGGACATGGACTGGGTGATCACCTGGCCCAGCGGCTGGGGCGTGTCCGACCGGATCCCGCGGATGCACATCTACGACGTGCTGCGCCCCAAGTCCGGGCACGGCGTGGCCTGCACGCACACCATCTGGGACGGTGCGGGCATGGACCGGGAGGACCCGTGAGCGACCTGGCGGAGACCTTCGGGCGGCCCGAGTACGCGGTGCTGTGGAAGCAGGCGCGCGCGGCGGTGCAGCGCGGGCAGGTCCGCTTCGGTTTCAAGACACCGGACGCGGCGTCGGCGGCCGCGGTGTCGGAGCTGCTCGGGGTGCCGGTCACCGCCGGGGTGGGGCAGACGTTCCCGGTGGCGGAGCTGGACGCCCGGCTGCGCGCCGGCGCGTTCCACAGTGGACTCGACGAGGTGCTCGCCGCGGTGCACGGGCGCGAGGTCGTGGCCGGGGAATCGGGCCCGTCGCGGGACGAGTGGGTCGACGGGCTGCTGCGCGACGCGCTGGCGCGGGCGGGGCTGGGCGACCGGCCGTGGGCGGGGGCGTGGGTGGACCAGGTCCGCCGCTACGCCAAGATCGCGCCGGAGCGGCTGTCGGGCCCGGCCGAGCACGCGGCGTCGGTCCTGGCCCGGATCAACCTGGACCCCGCCGCGGTGCCGTCGGTGTGGGTGCCGCGCGCGGAACTGGCCGGGGCGGAGCTGGACCGCGGGCGGAAGGTGGCGGCGCTGGTGCTGCGCGCGGCGGCGCTGGCGCACGGGGTGCCGCTGCCGAAGTCCGCCGCCGAGGAGCGGCGGCTGTGGGAGCGCTGCGGGGTCGCCGCGGACGGGCTGTCCTCCACCGTGCTGTGGCGCGGGTCGGTGGTGGCGCTGCGGGACGTGGCCTCGGTGGACGTGGTGACGGCGCGGACGATGGTGTGGGTGTGCGCGAGCCCGCGCCTGGCCGAGGCCGCGGGCGGCCAGGACGTGGTGTGCGTGTCGGGGCGGCTGGGGATCGCGGCGCGGATGCTGCTGTCGCGGCTGGTCTCGGTGGGCGCCCAGTTCCGGGTGCACGGCGACTTCGACGCGGCGGGCCTGCTGGTCACCGGCCAGGTGCTCGCCCTCACCGACGGTGCACCGTGGCGGATGGGCGCCGAGGACTACCGGTCCGCTCTGGACTGGGCCCGGGCCGAGGGCCTGGACCTGCCGCCGCTGGGCACCGAACCGGGCCCCACCCCGTGGGACCCCCGATTGGGTGACGCTCTCCGCGCGGGCTGGGCGGTGCCCGAGGAGATGCTGCTGCACCTGCTGTTACCCGATCTGGTGTAGATTTCCCCACTTCCGCCGGTTACCGGTCGATCACCGCCCGACTAGCGTTCACCCCATGACTCCAGGCCGATCCCGAGCCGTCACGGCGGGCGTGGCGCTGGCGGCGGGCGCGCTGCTGGCCCTGGCACCGCTGCCGCAGGCGGGTGCGCAACCGTCCGACCCGAACCAGGTCTACCGGGTGCCCGGGGCCGCGGCGCGGTCCGCCGAACTGGTGGCCAGCGGCGTCGACCTGCTGGAGCGCCGCTCCGGCGACGACCTGTTCGTCCTGGGCACCGACGACGCCACCCGGGTGCGGGGCATGGGCTTCGCGGTCCGCGCCGAGGAGCGGGTGGTGGCCCCGGTGTCTGCCCGCTCCTCGGCGCCGGACACCTACTACGGCGGCTACCGGACGGTGGCGGCCCAGTACTCCCACCTGGACGCCGTGGCCGCCGCGCACCCGGACCTGGCCTCGGTGCTCACCTACGGCTCGTCCTGGCTCAAGGAGCAGGGCCGCGGCGGCAACGACCTGAAGGCCATCTGCCTGACCAAGAAGTCCGACGGCGACTGCACCCGCGCCGCCACCCCCAAGCCCAAGTTCTTCCTGATCTCGCAGATCCACTCCCGCGAGATCAGCACCGGCGAGGTCTCCTACCGCTGGATCGACGGGCTGGTCGACGCCTACGGCACCGACCCCGCCATCACCACCCTGATGGACACCACGGAGATGTGGGTCGTCCCGGTGGCCAACCCCGACGGCGTCGACATCGTCGCCTCCGGCGGCGACTCCCCGGTCCTGCAGCGCAAGAACGCCAACGACTCCCACCGCGACTGCGGTGTCGGCCGCACCGGGGTGGACCTCAACCGCAACGCTGGCTCCCACTTCGGCGAGAGCGGCACCTCGAACGACCCGTGCAGCGACGTCTACCTGGGCCCGTCCGCCGACTCGGAGGTGGAGAACTCCGCCCTGGAGGCCCTCATCGCCGACCTGTACCCGGACAGGCGCGGGGACGGCGACGCCACCCCCGCCCCCGCCGACACCACCGGCATGTTCATCACCCTGCACGCCGACGCCGCCCAGGTCATCTTCCCGTGGGGCCACGACTCCACCGTCCACACCGGCAACGACGCCGCCCTCCGCGCCTTCGGCGAGGAACTGGGCGCGAAACTCGGCTACCGGTCCGGCCAGGCGGGCGAGATCCTCTACGACTCCGCGGGCGGCACCGAGGACTGGGTCTACGACAAGCTCGGCGTGGCCGCCTACACCATCGAGGTCGGCGACAGCGACAACCGGGGCTGCGACGGCTTCCTCCCGCCCTACTCCTGCCAGGACGACTACTACTGGCCCAAGCTCGAACCGGCCCTCGTCCTGGCGGCCCAGAAGGCGGCGGCCCCCTACGCCGAACCCTGAGCCCGGCCTCCCCGGCCTCAGAACACCAGGCTCAGCGGCATGATCACCGCCAGCGCCGTCACCGAGATCACCGTCTCCATCAGCGACCAGGTCCGGATCGTCTGCCCCACCGTCAGCCCGAAGTACTCCTTCACCAGCCAGAACCCGGCGTCGTTCACGTGGGAGAAGAACAGCGACCCGGCGCCCACCGCCAGCGCCACCAGCGCGGCCTGCGCGGGCGGCAGCCCCTCGGCCAACGGCGTGATGATCCCCGCGGCGGAGATCGTGGCGACGGTCGCGGAACCCGTGGCCAACCGGATGGCGACGGCGACCAGCCACCCCAGCAGGATCGGGGAGAAGTCGGCGTCCTTCGCCAGGCCGGTGATCACGTCCCCGACCCCGGCGTCGACCAGGGTCTGCTTGAACCCGCCCCCGGCGCCCACGATCAGCAGGATGCCCGCGATGGGCGGCAGGGCGGCGGACACGCTGTCGCGCAGCCGTTCCCTGGTGAACCCGGCGGCCCGGCCCAGCGTCACCATCCCCAGCAGGACGGCGGCGAGCAGCGCCACCAGCGGGTCGCCGACGAAGTCCAGCGCCCGCCGCACGGGGTTGCCCTCGTCCAGCAGGATGTCCGAGAGCGCCTTGCCCATCATCAGCACCACCGGCAGCAGCACGGTGGCCAGGGTCGCGGCGAAGCCGGGGCGCCGATCGGTGGCCCCGGTCGACTCCGGCACCAGGTGCTCCGGCGCCTCGGCGGACACCCAGCGCGAGGCCAGGCGCCCGAACAGCGGCCCGGCCACGACCACCGTGGGGATGGCGACCAGGAGCCCCAATCCCAGCGTGATCCCCAGGTCGGCCTTCACCGCGTCCACCGCTGCCAGCGGCCCCGGGTGCGGCGGCACCAACCCGTGCAGCACCGACAGCCCGGCCAGCGCCGGGATGCCCAGCAGCATCAGCGGCTGCCCCGTCCGCTTGACCACCAGGAGGACAACCGGGATCAGCATGACCAGCCCGATCTCGAAGAACATCGGCAGCCCGATCAGCACCGCCACCAGCGCCATGGCCCACGGCAGCATCGCCCCGCCGGCCCGGCTGATGATGGTGTCGACGATCCGGTCCGCCCCGCCGGAGTCGGCGAGCAGCTTGCCCAGCATCGCGCCCAGGGCGATGAGCACCCCGACCCCGGCGACGGTGGTCCCGACCCCGCCGCTGAAGCTTTTGATCAGCTTGTCCACCGGCATCCCGGCGATCAGGCCGAGCGCGCCGGACCCGAGGACGAGTGCGAGGAACGGGTGCAGCTTGACCTGGGTGATCAGCACGACGATCAGCGCGATGCCGATCAGCGCGGCGCCGATCAGCCGGGTGTCGGTGCCGGTCCACCCGGCGGCGAGGGTGGTCACGGCCGGGTGTCCCCGCGCAGCGCGGCGAGGGCGGAGTCGACCAGTTCCCCGGGGGTGTTGGCGACGTCGAGCCGGATCCCGCGCTCGTGGGGGGTGAGGGGTTCGAGGTCGGCGAGCTGGGAGGCCAGCAGCGACGGCGGCATGAAGTGCCCGCTGCGGTGGCCGATGCGCTCGGCGAGCAGGTCCGGGGAGCCGTCGAGGTGCAGGAACCACACGTCGGGGGCGGCGGCGCGGAGGGTGTCGCGGTAGCGGCCCTTGAGGGCGGAGCAGGTGACCACCCCGCCGCCGTCGGCGGCGCGGTCGGCGATCCACCCGGCGATGGCGGCCAGCCAGGGTTCCCGGTCGGCGTCGGTGAGCGGGACACCGGAGGTCATCTTGTCGATGTTGGCCCGCGGGTGGAACTCGTCGGCCTCGGCCAGGGGGACGCCCAGCCTGCCCGCGAGCAGCGACGCGACCGTGGTCTTGCCCGACCCGGAGACGCCCATCACGACCACGACAGTGTGCTCAGTCACGGACCCAGTGAAACTCAAAGGTAGTACTTATTCAAGAGAAAGACGCAGATTGGTCATATGAGTGCGATAGTGCTCCCCGTGACCTCAGGACTACCCGCGAAACTGCTCGCCACACTCGGCACGGCCATCGTCAACGGCGACCTGGCGCCGGGCGCGGTCCTGCGGACCGAGGAGCTGGAGCGGTCGCACGCCGTCTCGCGGACCGTCGTGCGGGAGACCCTGCGGGTGCTGGAGTCGATGCGGCTGGTCACCAGTCGGCGGCGGGTGGGCATCACGGTGCGACCGCGGGCGGAGTGGAACCTCTACGACCCGATGGTGATCCGCTGGCGGCTTGCCGGGGTGGAGCGCGCGGCCCAGCTCCGCTCGCTGACGGAGCTGCGCGCTGCGGTGGAGCCGGTGGCCGCGGGCCTGGCGGCCCGCAACGCCACCCCCGCCCAGGCCGGGCAGTTGGTGTCGCTCGCGCTGTCGCTGCGCGCGTCGGTGACCGACCTGGAGGCGTTCCTGCGCCACGACATCGCCTTCCACCACCTGGTGCTGCGCATGTCGGGCAACGAGATGTTCGCCCAGCTCGCCGAGGTGGTCGGCGAGGTCCTCAGTGGACGCACCCACCACCACCTGATGCCCGCGGAGCCCGAGGCCGAGGCGGTGCGGCTGCACGCGGCGGTGGCCGAGGCCGTGGCCCGCGCGGACCCCGCGGCGGCCGAGTCCGCGATGCGCGCCATCGTGACCCAGGCCGCCGAGGAGATGTCCGCCGCCCTGGGCGGCGCGTGAACCACGGGGACCAGCCCGGGGATCAGCCCGCCGCGGCCCAGCCGGTGAGCATCCGGGACGCGATCGAGGTGGTCCCGGGCAGGACCAGGCCGTCGAGGGTGCCCCCCGCGGCGATGGTCGCCCGCACGGTCTCCCGGGAGAACCAGCGCGCCTGCTCGATCTCCCCCTCGGCCGGGACCAGCGGCGCGGTGGGGTCCGCGGTGGCGGTGAAGCCGATCATGATGGACCGGGGGAACGGCCACGGCTGGCTGCCCAGGTAGCGGACGTCGGCGACCCGGACGCCCACCTCCTCGGCGATCTCGCGCTCCACGCAGGCCTCCAGGGACTCGCCGGTCTCGACGAACCCCGCCAGGACGGAGAACCGGCCCTCCGGCCAGATGGGCTGGCGCGCCAGCAGGACGTTCTCGCCGTTGACGCCCCGGCCGTCGTGCACCAGGCAGATGACGGCGGGGTCGGTGCGCGGGTACTCCTCCCGCCCGCACCCGGTGCAGTGCGTGGCCCAGCCCGCCGCCACTGCCCGCACCGGGGAGCCGCAGTTGGCGCAGAACCGGGCCCGGGCGTGCCAGTTGGCCAGGCCCGCCGCGGTGGTGAACAGGCCCGCCGAGGCGTCGTCGAGCAGGGCGCCCACGGCGCGCAGGTCGTGCCAGTGCTCACCGGCCTCCGACACCGCCCCGGTCCACAGGCCCCAGGCGTTCGGCGGGGCGACGGCGCCCTCGCGCATGGGCTCGTCCGCCGGGACCGACCAGTAGGCGGTGTCGCCGTCCTGGCCCAGCAGCCGGGCCTCGGCCGGGCGGGTCGCGGACAGCTCCCGCGCCCGCCGCGGCAGCAGGGCGGTGGCGTCCTCGGTGACCGGGGTGCGGCCCAGGTGGTCGACCAGCACGACCAGCCCGCTCTGCCACAGGGCGTCGAGCGCTCCCTCGTCCTTGCGGATCAGCTCGTCCCGGGTGACGGCCGAGCGGGACAGGACGGGGAGCTCGGTGAGCTGGAACGGTTCGGTGGTCATCTCTCGCCTGGGTGAACGGGGTGGGGCGCGGTCAGGGGAAGGTGACCCCGCCGAGCTCCCGCAGGGAACCGAGCTTCGCGGCGTCGCCGACGATGACCCCGGTGAACCGGCCCGGCGCGAAGAACTCCGCCGCCGCGGCGGCGACCTCCGCCACGGTGACCGCCTTGAGCCGGTCCGGCTGGCCGAGCAGGTACTCCACGCCCAGGCCCAGCATGGCCAGCGCGGCGATCTGCGAGGCCAGGCCGCCCTGCGAGGAGGTGGCGATGAGCAGGGTGCCGATCGCGTACTCGCGGACGGTCTCCAGCTCGGCGGCGTCCGGCGGGGTCTCCACCAACCGCTGCAGCTCGGCCCGGATCTCGCGCAGCGCGCCGTCGGTGACGTCCGAGGCGGTGTCGGTGTCGATCAGCAGCGTCGCGCCGTCCGGGGTGAACTCGGAGTAGGAGCGGGCGTGGTAGGTGTAGCCCTTGTCCTCGCGGATGTTCTCCACCAGCCGGGAGGAGAACATGCCGCCGAAGGCCAGGTTCGCCAGTTGCAGCGCCGGGTAGCGCGGGTCGGTCCGGACGATCGACTGCGCGGAGAGCCGGAACTGCGACTGCACCGCACCGGGCCGGTCGACCAGCAGCAGGTCGCCCGGGGTCAGCTCGGGCAGCGGCGGCAGCACCGCGGCGGACGCCTCGGCGGTCCAGCCCGCGAAGGCGGCCCGCGCGGCGGCGACGGCGGCGTCGGGCTCGACGTCGCCGACGAGCACCAGCACCGAACCGCGCGGCAGCACCGCGGCGCGGTGCAGGGCGCGCACGTCCTCGGCGCCGACCTGCGCCACGTCCTCGGCCTCGGGCATCTCCCTGGTGAACGGGTGGTCGCCGTAGCGGTGCTTCTGCAGCGCCTTGCGGGCGATGACGCTGGGCTGCGACCCGGCGATGCTGATCCGCTCGATCAGCCTGGCCCGCTCCCCCTCCACCTCGTCGTCGCGGTGCACGGCGCCGGTCAGCGCGTCGGCCAGCACCTCCAGCAGCGTGCCGAGGCCGTCGGCCAGGGCGTTGCCGCCGACGGAGAGCACCTCCGGGTCGACCGAGGCGCCCAGCTCACCGCCGACCAGCGCCAGCTCGGTGTCGACCCCGACCCGGTCGCGGGTGGCGGTGCCGGTCAGCAGGGTCGCCGCCAGCACCTCGGCGGTGGCCGCGTGCCGCGGCTCCGCGCCCGCGAACGGGACGCGCAGCCGCACCTCCACCATCGGCACCGTGGACTGGCGCACCGCCACGACCCGCAGGCCGTTGTCCAGCACGGTGTCCACGTAGGACAGGTCGGTGGCCGCGCGGTACTCGCCGAGCGGCGGGAGCGGACGCGGTCCCAGCTCGGTGCGCCCGATCTCCTCGGCGGTGCGGCTCACGGGTTTCCTCCTCGGAAGGCAACGGTGGGGCTGGTGCGGGTGGTGCTCACTCGGCGCTCCCCGCGGGGGAGATCGTCAGCACCGCGCGGGAATCCGGGCGCAGCGTCGCGGCGGCGGCGGACACGGCGGCCGGGGTGACCGCGGAGATCTTCCCCGGCAGGGCGTGGACCAGGGCCGGGTCGCCGAAGAGCAGCTCGAACGAGCCCAGCGCCAGGGTGCGGCTGACCAGCCGGTCGTGCTCCTTGTGCAGGGTCGCGGCCCAGCGGGCGACGACCTTGGCCAGCTCCTCCTCGGTCGGCGGGGTGGCGGCGAGCTTCGCCAGCTCCTCGTCCAGCGCGCCCAGCACGGTGTCGACCGAGACGTCCGGGGAGTACATGGCGGTCACGATGAACGTGTCCGGGTCGCGGGCCTCGAACGGGCCGAACATGCCGCAGCCCGCGCTGACGTCGGTGACCAGTTGGTCGCCGTAGACCAGGCGCTGCTGCAGGCGCGACCCGTCGCCGTCGGCGAGCACACCGGCGAGGACCAGGAAGGTGAGGTAGCCGTCGAGGTCGGCGACCGGGTCCGGGATGCGGTAGCCGACCGCGACCGCGGGCACCGGGGCCAGCCGGTCGGTGATGTCGGCGCGCACCTCGCCGTCGGGGGCGGGCTCGGCGAACGACGGCCGCTCCGGCCGCGGCCGCGCGGGCACGTCGCCGAAGTGCTTCTCGACCAGTTCGCGCGCGGTCTCCACGGTGAAGTCACCGGCCACCGTCAGCACCGCGTTGGCCGGGGCGTAGTAGGTGTCGAAGAACGCGGCGCAGTCGGCGACCGTCGCCTGCTCCAGGTCCTCGAACCCGCCGTAGCCGTTGTGCGCGTTGGGGAACGTCTTGTACAGCACCGGCGGCAGCGTGATCCAGGGGAAGCCGCCGTAGGGCCGGTTGAGCACGTTGAGGCGGATCTCCTCCTTCACCACGTCGATCTGGTTCTTGAGGTTCTCCGCGGTGATCTTCGGGGCGCGCATCCGGTCGGCCTCGAGGAACAGCGCCCGTTCCAGCGCCGCCGACGGCAGCACCTCGAAGTAGTCGGTGTAGTCCGGGTGCGTCGACCCGTTGAAGGTCCCGCCGGAGGACTGCACGTGCCGGAAGTGGGCGAGCTTCTCCAGGCTCTCGCTGCCCTGGAACATGAGGTGTTCGAACAGGTGCGCGAAACCGGTCCGCCCCTCGGGCTCGGAGCGGAAGCCGACGTCGTAGTGCACGCTCACGCCCACGACCGGCGAGGTCGTGTCCGGGGCGAGGACCACGCGCAGCCCGTTGGCCAGGGTGTAGCGGTGCAGCTCGGAAACGGTCACACGGCGAGCCTACGGGAGCGGTGCCCGAGCGGGCAGCGGACGGTGTTCGCCTGTGGATAACTCACCCGTGCCCCGTGGGGCGTCACCCGGCCGGGGAGCGGCTCACGCCTTGGCGAACACCTCGTCGAGCCCGGTCAGGAAGGCGCGGAACTGCTCGGTGAACCGCTGCTGGTCGGTGGCCGCGGCCGGGTCCTGCGTCGCGTACCAGTACAGGCCGGGCGCACCGTCCGCGGCGGAGTCCAGCGCGCCGAACCGGGTCAGCCACTGCTCGGCGTCGTCCAGCGCCACCGCGTAGGGCAGTCCACGCGAGAACACCATTTCCCGGTCGGCAGCCGCAACCGACTCCGGGTCGGCGGTGTTCAGATAGGTGTGGACTCCTCGAATCTGTTGCAGCAGCACACTGCCCCGCTCGGTGCGCACCGGCATGAGCCGCCCGCCGAGCACCAACCCGACCCCGACCACCGCCAGGGCGACACCGAGCAGCGCGGGGCCGCCGACGACCCCCAGCAGCACCGTCAACGCCGTGCCCAGGGCGAACACGACGATGCCCGCGATGACCAGCGGGCCCAACCCGGTCGGCTTGCGGCCGAACCACCCGTGGGCCACCGCGTCGCCGTGGACCGCGGCGCGCACCGCGGTGACGTCCGGCGGGGCGGCGCGCAGGGCGGACAGCCGCACGGACTCGGTGCCCTCGGGCAGCAGGGCGGTGTAGACGGTCCGCTCGTAGTCGACCAGCGCGTCGTCGGCCGGGTTGCGGCGCACCAGCTGCCAGTCGCCGTCCACCTCGGTGATCCACAGGTAGTTGCGCACCGCCAGGTCGACCACGGTGGCGCTGAGGTCGCGCGCGTCCACCCGCTCGTCGACGACCGTGCCCACCTGCCCGGGCAGCACGCCGTCCGGCGAGGCGAACACGGCCCGCCCGGCCGCGGTGTCGAGCAGTCCCACCGGCTCGACGTCGGCGGCCTGCGCCGCGGCGTCGCGGGACCGGGCGCGCCACAGCACGGCGAACCCGGCCAGCAGCAGGAGCAGCGCCACCCCGAGCCCGGTGCCGCTGAGCGGGGTGAGCGCGAACGCCGCCGCGGCCGTGCCCGCGGCCTCGAACCGGGCGTTCGCCGGGACGGTGCCCGCGGGCAGGTCTGCGGCGAGGTCGACGCGGGCACCCGCGTCCAGGTTCGACTGCACCACGCGCAGCACGGAGCCGCCGTCGGTCAGCGCGGACTCGCACCGGTCCTCGGTGTTGGCCGCACCGGCCAGGCAGGTGAAGTTCGAGCCGCGCCGCGGGGTGAGCAGCGAGCCGCGCACCAGCACCAGCTTCGAGTCCCAACCACTGGCGACCTGCCAGCGGAACCGCTGGTGGTCGCCGAGGTCCTCCACCGCACCGTCCACGGTGTACCGGACCGTGGAGGCACCCTCGCCGAGCCGGAGCACGAGGTCGTCGCCCTCGACCGCGGCGGTGCCGTTGCCGTCGACCTCCGGGTCGCGCACGGTGAACACCCGGTCGCCGATGCGCAACGGGGCGGTGCGGGTCATGGTCTGGCGGGCCTGCACGATCACCTGCTCGCGGACCGTGAGGCTGCCGTCGCGCTCGACCTTGAGCTGCACGTTGACGCTGCGCGGCAACGGCGGCGCGCCGACGCCCGGGGGGCGCACCGGCTTGCCGTTGGAGCCGGTCGGCGGCACCGGGGCGATCGACGGCGCGGAGCCGCCACCGGGGTTCGGACCCGCCGAGGGGACCGGGAAGTCGATCGTCGGCGCGTCCGTCGGCGGGGTGGGGAAGGACGGCTGCGCCGCCCCCAGCACCACGCCGCAGGAAGTGACGGCGATCGCTGCGGCCCATTTCGTCAACACGGCAGCGAACGATAGCCCAGCGCCCATATGCTCACCGGCGTTCCGCGGAAAAGGTGCGGGGCAGTTCGTCGGACACGGGGGAAGTTGATGAGCCAGCCGCCGATCGGTCCGTGGCGCCCGCAGGGGCCCCACGGACCGGTGCCGCCACCGATGCCCGTCGCGCCGCCGCCGGTGGCCCGGCCGATGCCACCGGCACCGGGGTACCCGCGGGGTCCACAGGGGACGCGCGCGTACCCGGCGGGACCGCCGTCCGGCGGTTTCCCCACCGGCCCGCACCAGGGCGGCCCGCGGTACGACGGACCCCGGCCCGGCGGCCCACACCCCACGGGCCCACACCCCACGGGACCGCAGCCCTTGGGACAGCAGCCAGCGGGACGGCACACCACCGGGCCGCAGCCCACGGGTTCGTACGGCGCACCGTACGGGCAGGCGCCCGGGTACGGGCCGCCTGCGTACGTCCCACCGCCCGGCTACGCCCCGCCGCCCGGGTACGGGGCACCGCCGGGGTACGGGCCACCGCCGGTGTGGCGCCCGCCGTACCCGCCGCGCAAGTCCAACACCGGCCCGATCCTGGCGATCGGTCTGGTGGTGCTGCTCATCGCGGGGGTGGCCGTCGTCGGCATCGCCAACGTGGCGCGCAAGCGGAAGTCCCCCAGCGACATCGGCTACAGCTACCCGACCACCACGTCCTCCACCTACTCCACGTACTCCTCCCCCGGGTCCACGACGACCACGCGCGGCTCGTCGAGCACGACGGCGGGTGACTCGACGACCACGACGACCGGCACCCGGTCCGCGGACCCGACCACCCGGACCACGACGCGCACCACCACCACGCAGACGTCGACCACACCCGCGGGGCCGAAGCCGGTGCACGCGCTGGCCGACAACCCGCTGTTCTCCGCGTCCAACGGCGCCAGCAACGTCACCTGCAACCTGCCCGCGTGGCGGACCGACCCGCAGAGCGCGCAGCAGTTCTTCACCGCCGCCCTGCCGTGCCTGGAGCAGGCGTGGGCCCCGGCGATGCAGCGGGCCGGGCTGCCCTACTTCACCCCGGGCCTGCAATTCCCCTCGGGCAGCACCTGGGAGAGCCCGTGCGGCTCGGCGAGCCAGGGCACCTGGGCGGCGTTCTACTGCCCGACGAACAACACCATCTACATGCCGTTCGAGGGCTTGCAGACCAAGCAGAACGGCACCAACTCCGGCGTGTACCTGGCCGTGTTCTCGCACGAGTTCGGCCACCACATCCAGGCCCTGTCCGGTGTCCTCGACGCCTACTGGGACACCCGCTACGAGGCGGGCGACCAGACCGAGAAGGGCCTGGAGCTGTCCCGCCGCTCGGAGTTGCAGGCCCAGTGCTTCGGCGGCATGTGGTTCGCCGCGGGCCAGAACGGCGGCGGCTCCTTCACCGACAAGGTCATCCGCGAGATGCTCGCCGACGGCTACAACCGCGGCGACTGGCAGCAGGGCGTCCCCCGCGACCACGGCTCCCCGCAGCACTACGGCGCCTGGCAGGAACACGGCTTCACCAACAACCGCACCGGTCCGTGCAACACCTGGGCCGCGGCGTCCGCGGACGTCAGCTGATGCACCCCGACGAGGTCCCGACCGACGTCCACCTGGTCCGGGCCCTCGTCGCCACCCAGTTCCCCCGGTGGGCCGGGTTGCCGGTGTCGCCGGTGACCTCGTCGGGCACGGACAACGCGATGTTCCGCCTGGGACCGTCCCTGGTGGCCCGCCTGCCCCGGATCCCGGCCGCGGTGGACAACGTGGCCAGGGAACAGCGCTGGCTCCCCCACCTGGCGCCGCACCTGCCGGTCGCCGTCCCGGTCCCGGTGGCCCACGGTGAACCGGCCCACGGCTACCCGTTCCCCTGGTCCGTCCTGCGCTGGCTCGACGGCGAGAACCCCAGCCCCCCGACCGCCACACCTCCCGGAAGTCCACTCACCCGCCCCGCAGGTCCACCCCCCGAACCCGAAAACCCGCTCCTGGGCCCAGGAAAACCACTCCCCGACCCGGAAAACCTGTTCCCCAGCAGCAAAAACCCGCTACCCCACAGGGGAAACCCACCCCACGACAGCGGCCCCCGCACCGAACCCGGCACGAAACCCGCTGTCGGATCCCACGCCGAATCCCGAGCCGAACCTCTCGGGGATCCCCCCGATTTCCATTCTACCGGCGGGCACCGACAGTCCGGGGTCGCGCGAGGGCGGTTGTCCACAGGTGTGGATGAGGAGTTGGCGCGCGGGTTGGCCGGGTTCGTCGCGGCGCTGCGGGCGGTGGACCCGGCGGGCGGACCGGAGTCGGGGCGCGGGCAGGCGCTGGTGACCCGGGACGAGCCCACCCGGGCGGCGCTGGCGCGGCTGGGTGGTGAGGTCGACGTGGCCCGGGCGGCGCGGGTGTGGGTCGACTGCCTGGCGGTGGGGCCGGGGGACGCGGCTCCCGCGTGGTGCCACGGGGACCTGTCGCCGGGGAACGTGCTGGTCCGCGACGGGCGGTTGCGGGCGGTGATCGACTTCGGCGGGGTCGGCGTCGGGGACCCGACGGTCGACCTCGTCGTGGCGTGGAACCTGCTGTCCCCGGCGGGGCGGGAGGTGTTCCGGGCGGAACTGGAGGTGGACGACGCGACCTGGGAGCGGGGGCGCGGCTGGGCGCTGTCGATCGCCCTCATCCAGCTCCCGTACTACCGGACGTCCAACCCCGCCCTGGCGGCGAACGCCCGGCACACCATCAGCGAGGCGCTGAATCCCGGACGTTGAGCGCCCAGGTGACCAGCGGCCACTGGAGCGGGAGTCGACCCCAGGCGATCGCGCGGGCGGGGAGCGGCTTCCCCTTGCGCTCGTAGTCGACGACCATCTTGACGTTGCCGGGGAAGACGGCGACGAAGAGCAGAGCGGCCAGCAAACCACCCAGGCGGCGGGTCCTGGGGAGGGCCACCGCGAGGGCGACGGTCGCCTCCGCGACACCCGACAGGTACGTCCACAGGCGCCTGCCACCGGGGAGTTCCTTCGGGACGAGCGAGTCGAACTGCTTCGGGACGACGAAGTGCAGCGTGCCCGCGGTGCCCAGGAGCAGCGCGAGCGCGATCGCCCGGCGGGAGTCGGTGGTGGCCACGGGCCCACCCTGCCACGACGGGGGTCGGGCGGGCGATGAGCCTCACCACACGGTCGGGGTGCGTGGCGGTTAACCTTCCGCCGTGAGTCGCACGTCACGGGGGAGGCACCGGTGATCAAGCCCAAAAGGGTGTTCGACAGCCTCAACGACCGCGCCGAGCACGACCTCGTCGGGGTCATCCGGATGCCGGAGAGCAGCGTCAGCCCGGTCGCCTCGATCCTGCGGCGGGTGCTGTGGGCGCTGCTGGCCCTGTTCGTCGCGGTGATGATCGTCTACCTGGACCGGGACGGGTACCGCGACGTCAACGAGGACGGGATCTCGTTCCTCGACGCGATCTACTACGCCACGGTGTCGCTGTCGACCACCGGCTACGGCGACATCACCCCGGCCAGCGACTCGGCGCGGCTGATCAACATCCTGGTGATCACCCCGCTGCGCATCCTCTTCCTCATCATCCTGGTCGGCACCACCCTGGCGGTGTTGACCGAGCGCTCACGGCAGGCTTTCAAGATCCAACGGTGGAGGTCGAAGGTGCGGGACCACGTGGTCGTCGTCGGGTACGGCACCAAGGGCCGCTCCGCGGTCAGCGCGGTGCTCTCCGACGGGGTCGAGCCCAGCCGGATCGTCGTGGTCGACACCGACCAGGCGATGCTCGACGCGGCGTCGATGCTGGGGCTGGTGACCGTGCACGGGTCGGGCACCCGCTCGGACGTGCTCCGGGTCGCGGGCGTGCCCCGGGCCAAGTCGGTGGTGGTGGCCTCCAGCCGGGACGACTCGGCGGTGCTGATCACGCTGACCGCCCGCGAACTCGCCCCCGACGCCCAGATCGTCGCCGCCGTCCGGGAGACCGAGAACGTGCACCTGCTGCGCCAGTCCGGCGCCAACCAGGTCGTGGTGTCCAGCGAGACGGCGGGCAGGCTCCTGGGCATGGCCACCCACACCCCCAGCGTGGTCGGCATGGTCGAGGACCTGATCACCCCGGACGAGGGCCTGGCCATCTCCGAGCGCGAGGTCGAGGACAGCGAGGTCGGCGGTTCCCCCCGCCACCTGACCGACATCGTCCTGGGCCTGGTCCGCGCGGGCACCCTGTACCGGGTCGACTCCGCCGAGGCGGACGCCATCGAAGCGGGCGACCGCCTCCTCTACATCCGCAAGGTCACCCCGGCCGACGACTAGGCCGCGGAAGGCCCCTTGCCCCGTCTGCGACGATCCGTAGGGTGCGCTTCCCGCTGAACCTGCCGGAGCCGGTTGTGAAATCGGCGGTGGCGGCGACGGTCAGCATCGTGCTGGCCCTGGCCTTCGCCCTGGCGGGCGGCCTGGGCCAGTGGTCCTCGGCGGCATCCGGGTTGAGCAGCGCCTCGGCGACGGTGGTGGCGGGTGCGTCGTGCTCCTCGGCCGGGCCGGAACGGGTCCGGTTCACCCAGGGCGGAGGTCCCCGGGAGGCGCTGCTGGACGCGTGCGGGCACGCGGAGGGGGAGGTGGTGGACATCTCCGTGGGGGACGGGGAGGTGGTGCACCTGGTGTCGGCGAACACGGGGACGACGTTCGACGCGCGGCCGGTGGGGGTGGTGCTGATGATCTTCGCGGGGATCGCCGGGGCGGGGATGGTGGAGCTGTGGCAGCGGAGCGGGCGGGCTCGGCGGGGTGGGCGGTAGAGACGGGTGGGGCGCCTCGGGGCCTGGGCATTTCGGGTGGTGAGCTGCTGGACGCTTGGGGTGGGTGTGGTGCTGGTTCGGAGTGGCGGCAATGGTTCGCGGTGCACCAATGGGTTTGCGGATGCGCCGGTGGGTTCGGGGGGCGCCGGTGAGAAGCGCCGTTGGTCTGTGCCTGCGCGGTTGGTTGCGCTGGGGCAGTGGCTCGCGGCGGGTATTGGCTTGGGCTGGGCTGGGCGCAGCGTGGGCGGCCGGTGGGCTCGCGGGGGTGGGTGGTCAGGGTTTGGGTGGGGGCGGCTTGTTCGCGGCGGGCTTGTTCGGGGTGGGGTCGGGTGGGGGGACTGATCTGAGGAGGGCGCGCAGGCCCTGGGCGTCGAGGAGGTCGGCGGGGCTGAGGGTGTGGTCGTGGCGGACGTAGTGGAAGGCGGCTCGGACCCGGGTGGGATCGGTGTCGACGAGGGCGGCCCAGGCCAGGCGGTAGGCGGCCAGTTGGACCGTGAGGGCGG
Organism: Actinokineospora sp. PR83; assembly: GCF_021056305.1. Lineage (NCBI taxonomy): Bacteria > Bacillati > Actinomycetota > Actinomycetes > Pseudonocardiales > Pseudonocardiaceae > Actinokineospora > Actinokineospora sp. PR83. The sequence continues at coordinate 47,915 of NZ_JAJCXD010000014.1, read as the reverse complement.
GGAGGCGGTCCTCCGGCGGGATCTGGCCGGTCTTCCAGTCCACGACGGTCCAGCCTCCGTCCGGGTCGTGGAAGACGGCGTCGATGCGGCCTCGGATGTTGAGGCCGTCTATCTCGGTGGCGAAGGGGACTTCGACCTGGTGGGGGGTGCGGTGGGCCCAGGGGCTGTTCAGGAAGGCCTCCTGGAGGGCTTCCAGGTCGGAGTCGGGGAGGGCGGTGTCGTCGGAGGCGCCGGGGAGTTCGTCGAGGTCGAGGAGGGCGGTGGAGCCGAAGCGGCGTTCCAGCCAGGCGTGGAAGTCGGTGCCCCGGCGGGCGGTGGGGTTGGGGGGGAAGGGCAGGGGGCGGCGGAGGCGGCGGGCCAGGGCCTCGGGGTCGGCGGCCAGTTCGACCAGTTGGCTCACGGTGAGGTGGGCGGGGAGGGCGACCTCGATGCGGCGGGAGGAGGCGGCGGCGCGTTCGGCCAGCAGGACGTCGGTGTCGCGGACCCAGCCTTCGGGGTCGGTGGGTTCCGGGGGTGGTTCCTCGCCCGCGCGGAGGGCGGCCAGCTCGGCGCGGACCAGGGCGGCGCCGGTGGCGACGTCGGCGCGGCGGGGGCCCAGGGGGTCGATCGGCCACGCGGTGGTCTTGGTGGCGGTGGCCAGGGGGTTCTCCGCGCCCTCCTCCGGTTCGGGTTCCCAGGTGTCGACGACACCGGAGGACCAGCGGCGTTCCTCGACGTAGGCGTGCAGGTCGGTGAGGAAGTCCGACGGGCCCCGGGGGGTGGAGCCGGTGCGGGCCCACCAGTGGCCGGAGGCGAAGAGGGTGCGTTCGGAGCGGGTGAGAGCCACGTAGAACAGGCGGCGTTCCTCGACGAGGCCGCGTTCGGCGAACTCCTCCCGGTGCGCGTCGAGGAGTTGGGTGACCTCCTTGCGGTTGGCCGCGCCCGCCAGGTCCAGCCTCGGGAGGTCCTGGGCGTCGCCGCGCAGGTGGGCGGGCAGCTCGGTGACGTCGGTGAGCCAGCTCCCACCGCGCTTGGCGCTGGGGAACACGTCGCGGACCAGGTGCGGGATGGCGACGACCTCCCACTCCAGGCCCTTGGCGGAGTGCACGGTGAGGATCTGGACGCGGTCGGGGGCCACCTCGACCTCGCCGGGTTCGAGGCCGTCCTCGGCGTCCTCGGCGGTGGCGAGGTAGTCCAGCAGCGCGGGCAGGCCCGCGGTGGGGCTGGCGCGGGCGTAGTCGGCGACCACGTCGGCGAAGGCGTCGAGGTGGGCGCGGCCCGCGCCGCCGTGGCGGGCGGTGGCCTCGATGTCGAGGAGCATGGTGCGCTCGACGTCGGCGACCAGTTCGGGCAGCGGCTGGTCGAGGCGGCGGCGCAGGGCGGTGAGTTCGTGGCCGAGGGCGCGGATGCGGGCGTGGCCCTGCCGCGAGTACGCGTCGGGGGGGCCGGGGTCGTCGATGGCGTCGACCAGGCCCGCCTGTTCGGCGCCCTCGCCGGGGACCGCGTCGGCCGCGGCCTCGCCGTCGGGGGTGACCGCGTAGGCGCCCGCGAGCGAGCCCGCGCGACGCCACAGGGCGGCCAGGTCGGCGGCGCCCACCCGCCAGCGGGAGCCGGTGAGCAGCCGGGCGGCGGCGGTGCCCGCGAGCGGGTCGATGAGCACGCGCAGGGCGCTGACCAGGTCGCGGACCTCGGGTTCGTCGAGCAGGCCGCCGAGGCCGACGACCTCCACCGGCAGGCCCCTGGCGCGCAGGGCGGCGGCGAGGGCGGCCATGTCGGAGCGGCGGCGCACCAGGACGGCGGCGGTGGGTGGGGTGCCCCGCTCCGCGCCGACGGACTCCCAGCGGTCGGCGACGCGGTCGGCCACCCAGGCCACCTCGGCGTCCACATCGGACAGCAGGGCGAACCGGATGTCGCCGGGCGGGGCGCCGTCGCGGGCGCGCAGTTCGTCGACCTCCAGGCCCGCGGCGCGCAGCGGGGCGGAGACGGCGTTGGCGAGGTCGAGGACCTCCTCGGGGTTGCGGAAGCTGGTGAGCAGGCCGTACCGGGAGGCGGGCCGCTTGCGCCCGGCGGCCACCCGGGGGAAGTCGGTGGTGAACCGGGGCAGGTTGGCCGCGCTGGCGCCGCGCCAGCCGTAGATGGCCTGGGCCGGGTCGCCGACGGCGGTGACCGGCATCGGTTCGGCGTCCGGGTGCTCCTGGGAGGACCCGAACAGCGAGCGCAGCAGGACCCGTTGCGAGTGGCCGGTGTCCTGGTACTCGTCGAGCAGCACGGCGCCGTAGCGCTCCCGCTCCCCGGCGACCACCTCGTCGTGCCCGGCGGCCAGCCGCGCGGCCAGCGACATCTGGTCGCCGAAGTCGACCGCGCCCTCCCGCCGCTTGCGCGCCGAGTACTCCTCGACCAAGGGCAGCAGCGCCACCCGGAACCGTTGCGCGACAACGACCTTGCGCAGGTCCTGGGAGATCTCGGCGCGCTGCCCCTTGGCCCGCGGGGCGGTCTCGATGGCGTCGCAGAGCACGTCGGCGTAGGCGCGCAGGGCGTCCGGTTCCACCAGGTGCTCGGCGAGTTCCCCGGCCAGCGACAGCAGGTGCCCGGTGACCGTGGCGGGCACGTAGTCGGTCTCCAGGTCGGTCGCCCAGGCCGACACCACCCGGTGGGCGACCTGCCAGGAGGCGGTCTCGGTGAGCAGCCGGGCCCCGGGTTCGACCGGCAGCCGCAGCCCGTGCTCGCCGACCAGCCGCCCGGCGTAGGCGTGGTAGGTGAGCACGGTGGGTTCGCCCGCGTAGACGGCGGCGCGGCGCTCCCCCGTCGGGTCGAGCCGGTCGAGCAGCCGGGAACCGGCGAGCCTGCGCAGCCGGGCGCGCACCCGTTCGGCGAGCTGGCGGGCGGCCTTGCGGGTGAAGGTGAGGCCCAGCACCCGTTCCGGGGTGACCAGGCCGTTGGCCACCAGCCACACCACGCGCCCGGCCATGGTCTCGGTCTTGCCCGCGCCCGCGCCCGCGACGACCAGCGCGGGTTCGGCGGGCGCGCTGATGACCCGTGCCTGCTCGTCGGTGGGCGCGGGCAGCCCCAACTCGTGGGCGAGTTCCCGGGGGCTGACCAGCGCGAGCCCCGGTGGGGGCGGGCCCATCAGCGGCGGGGGTCGGGGGGGACCGGACTCATGGCGGCCAATTTACCCTCGGGCACCGACGATCCCGGGGCTCGCCGTTCTCGCTCACCTGTTCGAGTGGTCACTCGGTGACCTGCCTGCCGCTGGGGTGCAGCGGGCAGGCGGTGCGGACCGGGCAGCGCGGGCAGTCGGGGTTCTCGAACGCGGCGTACTCCGGGCCGACGGTCGCGGCGGCGGCGTCGCGGACGACGCCGAGCCACTGCTCGCGGAGTTCGCCGGACACCGGTTCCTGGTTCCGTTCGGTGGCGCCGGTCTTGTTGTTGGCCTTGGCCACGTACAGCAGCCGCGCGCCGCCGGGTTCGCGCCCGTACTGCTCGAACGCCCCGTAGGCCACGGCGAGCTGGTAGACGGCCAGCTGCGGGTGTTCGGCGGCCTCGGCCGCGCTCACCGGTGACTTGCCGGTCTTGATGTCGATGATCACCGGGCGCCCCTCGGCGTCGACCTCCACCCGGTCCACCCGGCCGCGGACGGTGACGCCGTCGGGCAGTTCCACGGTGATCTCCTGCTCCGCGCCCACCTGGGTCAGGTCGGCGCGGGTGGCGTGCAGCCAGGTGAGGAACGTGTCGACCATGCCGCGCACGCGGTTCTTCTCCCGGCGGGAGAACCACGGCGCCCCCGCGTCGACGCGCGCCCACGCCCGGTCCAGTTCGGACATCAGCTCCTCGCGGGAGAGCCCGGTGGCCGCGGCCTGCGCCAGCGCGTGCACCAGGGTCCCGGTGACGGCGGACAGCTCCGCCGGGTCCTGCCCGCCGTGCCGCTCGACGACCCACCGCAGCGGGCACTTGGCCAGGACCTCCACGTTCGACGGGGACACCCGCACCGGTTCGCCCGGTCCGCGCAGTGGTTCCACTGTGGACAGATCGGCCAGCCCGTACCACCCGTCCGGGTTCGCGCCGGGCACCCCGGCCGCGGCGAGCCGGGCCAGTTGCCGGGCCGCCCGCGCCCGCCGCTCCTCGTCCGCCGCGCCGTCGCAGACCACCTGGCGCAGTTCGCCGACGAGGTCCGCCAGCACCAGTGCGCGCTCCGGTTCGGCCATGGGCACCGCGGTGTCGACGTCGGGGTTGTCGTCGGCTTCGGCGCCTGCCAGTTCCGCCAGGAACCGCGACGGCTGCTCGTCGTCGCCGCGAACCGCGCTCACCAGCAGCTTCGACCGCGCGCGCGAGGCGGCCACCAGCAGCAGCCGCCGTTCCTCGGCCAGCAGCGGCGCGGTCGCCGACACCCGCTCCGAGGTGTCCACACCGGACAGTTGGTCCACCAGCCGCTCCACGCCCAGCAGCGAACCGCGCGGCCGCAGGTCCGGCCAGGCGCCCTCCTGCACCCCGGGCACCGCCACGACCGTCCACTCGCGACCGGCGGCGGCGTGCGCGGTGAGCACCGCCACGGCGTCGCCGCGCGGTGCCGCGGGGGCCAGGGAGTCCCCGGCGATGCGCTGGCCGATCAGGTGGTCGGCGAAGGCGGCGACGCTCGCCCCCGGCGACCGCTCGGTGTGCCGCTCGGCGGCGTGGAACAGGCGCACCACCGCGTCGAGGTCGCGGTCGGCCTGCGCGCCGACGGGCCCACCGCGCGCGGTCTGGGCGACCCAGCGCCCCTCCAGGCCGCAGCCCTGCCAGACGTCCCACAGGACCTGCTCGGTGGTGGCCCCCTCCCGCACGCCCTTGCGCGCGGTCGCCAGCAGCCCCCACACCCGGCGGACCGGCCCGGCTTCCGCGTCGCCGAGGGCGGCGAGCCGGTCGGCGTCGCGCAGCACCTCCACCAGCAGCTCGTCGCTGGACTTGTCGCCGCCCGCGGCCAGCTCCAGGCGGCGCAGGCCGCGGCGGAGCCTGCGCAGGGCCAGCGGGTCGGCGCCGCCGAGCGGGGAGGCGAGCAGGAACTCGGCCATCGGCGGGTCCAGCAGCCGCGGTTCGGCGGCGCAGCGCAGCAGCCCCAGGAACGGGCGCACCGCGGGCTGCTGGGCCAGCGGCAGCTCCTCGCCGGGGGCGGCGACCGGCACCCCGGCGGCGGCGAGGGCGCGGTGCAGCACCGGCACCGACCGGGTGGCGGAGCGGACCAGGACGGCCATGTCGGCCCAGGGGACGTCCTCCAGCAGGTGCGCGCGGCGCAGTTGGTCGGCGATCCAGGCGGCTTCGGCGGCGACCGAGGGGTGCAGCCGCACGGTGACCGCGCCACCGCGGTCCTCGCCCCGGTCGACCCGGCGCGGGCCCGCACCGGGCAGCCGGGCGGCCAGGTGCGACACGGCCTTGCGGACCGCGGGGGCCATCCGGTGGCCGCGGCGCAGCAGCACGGTGCCGCCGCCGGGCTCGGCGTCGCGCAGCAGCCGGGGGTCGGCGCCGCGGAAGGAGAAGACGGCCTGGTCCGGGTCACCGGCGACGACGAACTCCTTGGCCGAGCGGCCCAGGACCGACAGCAGCGCGTACTGCAGCGGGTCGAGGTGCTGGGCGTCGTCGACGAGCAGGTAGCGCACGCGGGAGCGCTCGGCGGCGAGCAGCTCCGCGTCGGTCTCGAAGGCCAGCACGGCGCTGTCGATCAGCTCTGCGGCGTCCAGGGCGGGCGAGGCGGCGAGCGCGGCGGCGCTGTCCGCGCGGCCCTGCAGGAGCATGACCTGCTCGTACTGGCGGGCGAACCACCCGGCGGCCACCCACTCGTCGCGCTCGTACCGAGTGCCCAGCTCGACGAGGTCCTCGGGGCCGAGGCCGCGTTCGGCGGCGCGGGCGATCAGGTCGCGCAGCTCCTCGGCGAAGCCGGGCACCGACAGCGCCGGGCGCAGCCGCTCCGGCCAGCGCCGGGCACCGGACTCCAGGTCGCCGTCGAGGAGTTCGCGGAACACCTGGTCCTGCTCGGGGCCCGACAGCAGCCGCGGGCCGGGTTCGTCGCGCAGGGCGGCCTGGGCGCGCAGCACGGCGAAGGCGTAGGAGTGCACGGTGCGCACGAGCGGTTCGCGGACCGTGCGCAGGTCGGTGTCCGGGTCGTGCAGGGTCAGCAGGTCGGTGATGCGGGTCCGCAGGTCGAGCGCGGCGCGGCGGCCCGAGGTGAGCACCATCAGCTGCTGCGGGTCGACGCCGCCGCGCAGGATGCGGTGCGCGGCCACCTCCGCGAGCAGGGTCGTCTTGCCGCTGCCCGGCCCGCCGAGCACCCGGACGAAGCCGTCGGCCCCGGCCAGCACCCGCCGCGCGTCGTCGTCCCACCGCGAGGCGGGCCGGGGCGCCGCGGGCCTGCGGACCAGGCGCGGCGCGAGCGGGGACTTACCGGCGGGCATCCGCCGATTGGACCACGCCGCCCGGGACGGCCGGGACGCGGCACGCGGTCGCGGGCCGGGGTGCGATGATCCGCCCATGTCGGTGTACGTCTTCGGCGCCCCCGCCGCGCCCCCGGTGCTGCTCGTGCACGGTGTCAGCGGTCACGGCAGGCGGTTCGAGGAGTTCGCCGCCGCCGAGCTGCCCGGTTTCCGCGTGATCGCCCCGGACCTGCGCGGCCACGGCGACGGCCCGCAGCTGCCCCCGTGGACCCTGGAGCAGCTCGCGGACGACCTGCTCGCCGTCCTCGACTCGGTCGGGCTGCACGCGGCCCCGGTCGTCGCCCACTCCTACGGGGCGCTGGTCGCCCTGCACCTGGCGGCGCTCGCCCCGGACCGGGTGAGCGGGCTGGTGCTGCTGGACCCGGCCACCGGTGTCGACCCGGAGCAGGCGCTGACCTGGGCGGAGGCGTCGGCGGTGGTGCGCGAGGACCGGGCGTCGGCGGTCGGCACCCAGCGCCACGACTGGCCTCGGGCGTCGGACGCGGCGATCGAGCGCGAGGTGGAGCAGAACTGGGTGCAGGGCGCGGACGGCCGGTGGCGGCCCCGCTACAGCCCGGCCGCGGTGGCCACGGCGTGGAGCGAGATGTGCCGCCCGGTCCCGCTGCCCCCGCCGGGCACCCCGACCCTGCTGGTGGAGGCCGCGCGGGAGGACTTCGTCGGCGCCCAGTTCCCCCGGGCCTGCTCGGTGCTGGACTCCTTCGAGCACACCCGGCTCGACGCGGGCCACATGCTGCACCTCGACGCGCCCGCGGAGCTGGGGGCGCTGCTGCGGGGCTTCCTGGCGGCGAAGGGGTTCGCGGGCTGATGGACGAGGAACTGCACGAGCGCATCCGGGAGGTGGTCCGCGCGGTGCCGCGGGGCCGGGTGTCGACCTATGGCGACATCGCCGTCCGGGCGGGGGCGTCGAGCCCGCGGATCGTGGGGAAGGTGCTGTCCGAGGACGGGCACGACCTGCCGTGGCACCGGGTGCTGCGGTCCACCGGCCGACCCGCCGAGCACATCGCCCGCAGGCAGTTGGAGCTGTTGCGGGCGGAGGGCGTCCTCGCCGAGGGTGACCGGGTCGACCTGCGCGAGTACCGCTGGCGGGACTGATCACGGCTCGATGGCGGCAAGGAAGTCGCCCATCGTCGAAGACGGGTTGTCGTCCGGGAAGGTGGTCCCATCCCGGCCGTGGCGTCGGGCGAGCCGGGATGCGCGCTCGCTCGCCACCGCGCGGTCCGGCATGTAGCGGTCTGCATCGATCCGCTTCCCGCTGCGCCCGTCGAGCAGGCAACTGGCCTTGACAGCGGCGTCGGTCGTCAGGAAGGCGGTCTGGTCGCGGTGGTGCAGGATCAACCACAACTCGAAGCACGGGTTCGAGATGGCCAACCTGATGCCGTGTGCTTCCGCGAGTCTCAGCGCCTCGTCGAGCCTCGGGTGGTGTTGGGGCCACTCGACGTCGAACACGCACCAACACTCGTCGACCTCGTCCTCCGCGGCGCGCTCCACAGCCCGCTCGACCAACCTCATCGGTTGATCCGCGCCCGGATCGATCTCGATGCTGATGGATGTGTTGCCCCGGATCTCGGGGAGTCGCTTGAGCGCTTTGATGTAGTCCGGTTCGGACGCCTCGCCCTCGCAGAAGACCACCACTGTCTTCAGCTCGGGCTTGGTGGCCCGTGAACGCCGGAGGTCGCGACCTCCCCTTCTCCTGGACGGCATCGGCTATCCGATCAACCCGAGGACGCGCAGCACCTCGGTCCGGTCGACATCGGGGAGGGCGCCGAACCTGCCGTGCAGGTACGCCCGCTCCAGGTTTTGTGAGCGCCGCACCCGCTCCCCGGCGAAGTCCGCGAGTGCTCCGAGCCTGGTCGAGCCCTGCGGGGTCTTCTCCGTCAACCACACCTCGTCGCGGTTGAGGTGGTTGAGCAGGCTCGTGTCGTGCGAGGTGAAGACGAGCTGGGCACCCGCGGGGTTGGTGGCGGGATCGTGGAAGAGCCGCACCAACTGCGCGGACAAGGTGGGGTGCAGGCTGGCGTCGAGCTCGTCGAACACCAGCAGCGACCCTGTCCTGAGCGCTTCGAGGACGGGGCCGACGAGGGCGAACCAGGTCTTCGTCCCCTCGGACTCGTCGGCGAAGTCGAGGGGCACGCGGTTGTCTCCCGCCCGGTGGACCAGTCGGACACGCCGCCTGCCCCCGGCGTCGTCGGTCGCTGCCCGGGGGCGGTCGACCACGACGTCCTCGATGCCCAGGTCCGCCATCCTGAGCAGAGTGAGCGCTTCCTCGCGGCGCGCTTGGGACTCGCCGAGGTCGTCGAACCCCGCGAGCATCAACTGCTCGCCGTCGGGGAACTCGTCGAACAAGCGGGTCGTGTGCGTGGCCGTGTCCCGGCCGAATGGCCGGGGGCCGAGGAACCGGGAGGCCAGCAGGGTGTCGGCGAAGTCGGAGACCAGGGGCTCGTCGAAGCGGCGGGCGATCGACAACGCCAGGGAGCGCGGGGTCAGCAGTTCGCGGGTGCCCGACAGGTTGCCGAGACCCCGCTGCAGCGTGAGCTTGTCGCCGTCCCGTTCGAAGACCTTCTTCCGCCTGCGTTCGGGGTAGTGGAAGAGACCCTCGTAGTGGACTGCCGACCGGTCCAGCTCGACCTGGTACTCGAACCTGACGCCTGCGACCAGGAACTCGATGGTGAAGTCGGTGCGGCGGTCGGGGCCGTCCACGAACGCGAACGGCAGGGTCGGGATGCCGTCGTCCCAGAAGCGCAGCGAGAGTCGAACAGCCCGGAGCAGCCAGTTGAGCGCGATCAGGACGTTGGACTTGCCCGAGGCGTTCGGGCCGTACACGGCCGCCACCGGCAGCAGGCTCTCACCGAGGTTGGGGGCTCCTCGGGCTTCGATCCGGTCGGTGTCGACGGCGACGAGGCTCAGTTCGACGGGGTCGAGGATCGAGCGGAAGTTCGACACCTCGAACCGGATCAGCACCGCCGCTCCCCACTCGCACATCGACTGCCATCTCAGGGCCTCGTTCGTCGACAATGTACGACAAAAGACTCCTGATGACAGGGACGTGACACCTACCACCACCCGAGCGGAGGGCGATCACAGGCTGTGGGACAGCGAGGCGGCGGTGACGAGGTGGGCCCGAGACCGGGCCCACCTCGGGGGTCGGGTGCGCGTCAGTCGCGCTTGCCCGCGGCGGCGTCCAGGCCGAGCATCTCGAGGAGGAACAGGCAGTCCTCGGCGTCCGCGGCGTGGTCGGCGACCGTGCGGGCGGCTCGGCCGCACTGCTCGGCGTTGTGCTGGGACTCGATCTCCTTGGCGGCGGCGATGCGGCCAGTGACAGGGGCCTCGTGGGCGAGCGTCATCGGTGGTTCACCTTCTGCGAATATGCGGCAGCCGGGCAGGGGGACGAGCGCCGTTTTCGCTCACAGGGATCCCCTCGGCGTGCCGACCGGAGTGCATTCACTCTTTCAGCCGAGTTTCGCGGCCACAAGGGCCCGAATGGTTGCTTTCTGTTACGGCGAAGCTAAGTCACGCTCGGCTGTCAGGCGATTACTGAGTGCGCGTCTCACCGGGGACCGACGGTCGGTACCGCACCATGGTCTCAGTACCCCGGCGAAGGAGATGACATGACCCCGTGGCACGAGCAGGACGTCCCCGAGGTCCCCGGCGCGGTGGCGGTGGTGACCGGCGCGAACACCGGCCTGGGGCTGGAGACGACCCGGGTGCTCGCGCAGCGCGGGGCGACCGTGGTCATGGCCTGCCGCGACCAGGGCAAAGCCGCCGCGGGGCGGGCCGCGCTGATCGCGGCGGGGGTGCCGGGGCAGCGGTTGGAGACGGCCTCGCTGGACCTCTCCGACCAGGGGTCCGTCGAGCGGTTCGCCGACTCCCTCGGGCACGACCGGCTCGACCTGCTGATCAACAACGCCGGGTTGATGGCGGTCGCCAAGTCCACGACCGCCGACGGGTTCGAGACGCAGTTCGGGGTGAACCACCTGGGCCACATGGCCCTCACCCTCAAGTTGCTGCCATTGCTCAACGCCACCGCGGGGGCACGGGTGGTCACCCTGACCAGCATGGGGCACCGGCCGGGGAGGATCCGGCTGGACGACCCCAACTTCGAGCGGGGCCGCTACGGCCGCTGGCGCGCGTACTTCCAGTCGAAGCTGGCGAACATCCTGTTCACCGCCGAGCTGGGCCGCAGGCTCACCGCGGCAGGCCACGACACCCTCTCCACCGCCGCGCACCCCGGCTACGCCGCGACCGGGCTGGGCAAGGACGGGCGGCTGTTCGCCCGGCTGAGCGGTCTCGTCGACACGGTGATCGCACAGCCCGCCGCGATGGGGGCGGTGCCGACGTTGCGGGCGGCAACCGACCCGGACGCGTTCCAAGGGGCGCTGTACGGGCCGCACCGGGTGACGTTCGGGCCTGCCGTGCCCGAGGTGCCGAGTGCGACTGCGCGGGATGCTTCGCTCGCGGGGCGGTTGTGGGAGTTGTCGTTGGAGTTGCTGGCTCCGGCGAAGGTGGTGTTCCCGGGGTGACGTCTGGTTTCTGCGAACTCTTGTCCTGTGTGGATGCTCGAAGTGGGCGACCGCTTGTGCTGGCGATACTTTGAAAGCCCGGTCGTTTGTTGGTGGTACCCGGGTGGGTGGATCCGCTTGGGCGGGGCCCCTACAGCGATCATGCGCCCAATGCGACCGAGTGGGGCTGAAGGGATGCCCCACAGCCCAAGCAGGCTTGCACATGATCGCCACCCCCACCCAAGCACATCCACCCACCCAGGCATTTTCGTAGCCGGGCAGGCGGTTGCGGGGGTGGCTGGTTTTCGCTGCGCCCGGCGGGGTTTCGGGTGGCCGGCCGATGGGGCGGCGGGGGCGAGGTGACGTCCGGGTCCGGCTGGAACCGGACGTCACCCCCTCTGCCGCCGGGTCAGGCCGTGGCGGCTGCCCTGGCTTCGCTCTCGTGGAGCAGGTCGGCCCACTCGCCGGTCATCGTGGTGGCCAGGCGCAGGTGCGGGACGGCCTCGCGGTGCCTGCCCTGGCGGGCCAGGGTGCGGCCGAGGAGCACGTGCGCGTAGGCGTCGGCGGGGGCCAGGTCGACGAGCCTGCGGGCGGTGGTCTCGGCGGCGGGCAGCGCCGCGGAGTGGAACTGGGCCAGGGCCAGGTCGGTCAGGATCGAGGTGGCGTCCGGCTCCTGCTCGGCGGCTTCGGCGAACAGGCGGGCGGCGGTGATCTGGTCGCCGCTGTCGCGGTGGACGCGGGCGCGGTCGAGCAGGGTTCGGGTGTCGGTCATGGTGCGCCTCCTTCGGTTCGTCGACCGGTGGGCCCGGTCGGGTCTTTCAGATCCGCTCGTCGGCCGCGGAGCGGTGGGCGGCCGGGATCTGACCCAGGCGGCCCGCCTGGTAGTCCTCGAACGCCTCGATGATCTCCTGGCGGGTGTTCATCACGAACGGGCCGTAGCGGGCGACCGGTTCGTTGATCGGTTTGCCGCCCAGGACCAGGACCTCCCAGCCGGTGGGCGAGTCGGCGGGCTGGGTGTCGGCCGCCCGCATCGTCAGTGCCTCGCCCGCGGAGAAGACGGCGAGGTGGCCTTCCTCCAGCGGCCTGCGCTCCACGCCGACGGTGCCCCGGCCCGAGAGCACGTAGACCATCGCGGTGAAGTCCTCCGGCCACGGCAGGGCCAGGCGGGCCCCGGCGGTGACGGTGGCGTGCAGGTACGTGATCGGCGTGTGGGTCGCCCCCGGGCCGCGGTGGCCGTCGAGGTCGCCCGCGATGATCCGGACCAGCGCCCCGCCGTCGTCACTGGCGAGGAGTGCGGCGTCGCGGGCTTCGATGTCCTGGTAGCGCGGTGGGGTCATCTTGAGCGCCCGGGGCAGGTTCACCCAGAGCTGCACGCCGTGGAAGAGGCCGCCCCTGGTCACCAGTTCCTGCGGCGGGACCTCGTTGTGCAGGATGCCGCTCCCGGCGGTCATCCACTGGGTGGAGCCGTCGGTGATGAGGCCACCGCCGCCGATGGAGTCGGTGTGCTGCATGGCGCCGTCGATCATGTAGGTGACCGTCTCGAAGCCGCGGTGCGGGTGCCAGGGCGCCCCCTTGGCCTCGCCCGGCCCGTACTCGACCGCGCCCAGGTGGTCCAGGAGCAGGAACGGGTCGGACTGGGCGAGGTCGACGCCGGGGAACGGGCGCCGGACCTTGAAGCCCTCGCCCTCCACGGACTCCCGGGCCCGTACGACCCGGCGCACCCCGCGCCAGGTCGTGGCCGACTCGGGCAGGTCGGGCAGGCGGGGCAGGGTCAGCGTGTCGGCGGTGATGGCAGGCATCGCTGCCTCCTGGTGACTGGTGGCCGCCCGGGTGGCGACCCTCAGCCCCGACAACTTGGTTGCGTGTTCAATTATTCCGGTCGGCCCGGCGGGCTCAGGAGGCCACGCCGAGGGAGCGGTAGACGAGGGCCTCGGTGTAGCGGCGCACGACCAGGTCCGCGACCCGGGGGTGGTCGCCAAGCGGCGCGGCCACCACGTCCGCCCCGCACGCCGCGACGGCCCGGTGGAACAGCCCCGGCGCCAGCAGCCAGGACGCGACCGCCACCCGGCCGGGCAGCGACTCGACGACCGAGGCCACCGCGGGTTCGGCCGTGGCCGCGTAGCCGATCCGCACGACCGACCCGGTGCGGGCGCCGAGCAGGACCGCCGCCCGGCGCACGTCGGCCAGCGCCCTCGGGTCCGACGACCCGGCGGCGGCGAGGACGATGCTGTCGCCGACCCGCCACCCGGCCTCCACCAGCCGCTCGTGCACGGCGAGCACCAGCGACGGCGCGGGGCCCAGGGCGGGCGCGATCACCGCGTCCCGCCCGGAGCGGGCGACCTGCTCGGGCACGTCGACCCGCACGTGGTAGCCGGAGGCGAGGAAGGCGGGCACGACCACGGCCGGGCCGCGCACCGAGCGCAGCACCGTGGTCACGTCGGGGGCGCGCACGTCGGCGAAGGCGACCTTGACCGGGACCTCCGGCAGCAGGTCGCGCACCTGGTCGGCGACGCACTGCACGACCTCGGCACCGCCGGGGGCCCGGGTGCCGTGGGCGACGAGGACCAGCGTCACCCGACCGGCACCGCCAGCCGGTAGCCGCGCTTGACCACGGTCTGCACCAGCGACGGCGAGCCGAGGGCGGCGCGCAGCCTGCCCACCGCGGTCTCCACCGCGTGCTCGTCGACGCCGAACTCGCGGCCGGAGTGCCTGCGCAGCACGCCGACCAGCGCGGGCCGCGACAGCACCCGGCCCGGTTCGGCGGCCAGCGCGCGCAGCAGCGCCATCGGCGCGGGCGGGATGGGCCGCAGCCCGCCGTCGACCACGGCGGCCTGCCCGCGCAGCTCGACCTCGCTGGAGCAGACGGTGAAGCGGGTGGCCCGCGCGGGCAGCGCCACCGCCAGCTCGCGCACCAAGGCGCCGATGCGGGCCCGCTCCGGGCACAGCACCGGGATGCCCTGGCGGACCAGCGGCCCGGCGGTGATGCCGCCGACCCCGACCACCAGCACCCGGTCGGAGAGCTGCTCGACCAGGGCGTCGAGCTTGCCCATCCGGTCGGCGGTCTCCAGCACGCTGGCCGCGGCCGGGGCGCTGGTGAAGGTCAGCGCGTCGACCTGGCCGACCAGGACGGCCTCGATCAGCCGCTCCAGCGGGCCGGGGTCGGCCGGGCCGGTCCAGCGGTAGACGGGCATCTCGATGACCTCGGCGCCCGCCCGGCGCAGCGCGTCGATGAACTCGCGCAGCGGCTCGCCGTGGACCTGCACCGCGATGCGCTTGCCCTCGACGCCCTCGGCGAGCAGGTGGTCGAGCAGTTCGGCGCTGGCCTCGGACTCCGGCGACCAGGCCTCGACGAGCCCGGCGGCGCGCACCGCGCCCTTGGCCTTGGGGCCGCGGGCGAGCACCTTGGCCTGGCGCAGCCGGTCGATCAGCCGCTCCCCCAGGCCCCAGCCGTCGGCGGCCTCGATCCAGCCGCGGAAGCCGATGCCGGTGGTGGCCACGGCCACGTCCACCGGCCGCTCGTCCTCCACCAGGCTGGTGGTGGCCGCCAGCAGCTCGCTGTCGTCGGCGAGCGGGATGATCCGGATGGCGGGTCCGTGCAGCACAGTGGCGCCCTTGCGCTCCATGAGCGCGCCCAGCTCGTCGGCGCGGCGAGCGGCGGTGACCCCTACGGTGTATCCCGCGAGGGGGGCGATCTGTGGGTCGGTCACGTCGGGAACCTCCAGGAGCGCGGTCACGTTCGCCCCAGGGAGATGGTCCCATCCGAGACCCGGACCGGGTAGGTGGGGACGGCCACCGTCCCGTCCTCGACACACGCTCCGGTGCGCAGGTCGAAGTGCTGCTTGTGCATCGGCGAGGCCACCACGGGGGTGCCGCCGAGGTCGCCGACGATGCCGCGGGCGAGCACCGCGGCGCCGCTGAACGGGTCCAGGTTGGCCAGGGCGAACACCTGGTCGTCGTGGGTGCGGAACACCGCGACCTGGGTGCCGTCGGGCAGCAGCGCGGCCACGCCCTCCTCCCGGCCGAGCGCGTCGAGCGCGCACACCTCGAACCACACCGTGCTGTCGACTGCGGTCATCGGCTGATCACCTCCGGGGTGCCCAGCAGCACCGGGACCCGCTGGCCGCGCTCCTCGCGGAAGGCGATGGTGGGGTCCGGCGCGCCGGGGGCGTTGACGAAGCTGGTGAAGCGGGCGAGCTTCTCCGGGTCGGCGAGCACGCCCGCCCACTCGTCGGCGTAGCCGCTGACGTGCTCGGCCATCTGCGCCTCCAGCTCGGCGGCGATGCCGAGGCTGTCGTGCACGACGACGTCGCGCAGGTGGTCGAGGCCGCCCTCCATGGCGTCGAGCCAGGCCGAGGTGCGCTGCAACCGGTCGGCGGTGCGGATGTAGAACATCAGGAACCGGTCGATGATCCGCAGCAGCGTTTCCTTGTCCACTTCGGATACGAGCAGGTCCGCGTGCCGGGGCATGGTGCCGCCGTTGCCGCCGACGTAGAGGTTCCAGCCGTTGTCGGTGGCGATGACGCCGAAGTCCTTGCCGCGCGCCTCGGCGCACTCGCGGGCGCAACCGGACACACCGGACTTGAGCTTGTGCGGGGAGCGCAGGCCGCGGTAGCGCAGCTCCAGCTCCACGGCCAGGCCCACCGAGTCCTGCACCCCGTAGCGGCACCAGGTCTCGCCGACGCAGGACTTCACCGTGCGCAGCGACTTGCCGTAGGCGTGCCCGGACTCGAACCCGGCGTCCACCAGGCGCTTCCAGATCAGCGGGAGCTGGTCGACGGTGGCGCCGAACAGGTCGATGCGCTGCCCACCGGTGATCTTGGTGTAGAGCCCGAAGTCCAGCGCCACCTGCGCCAGGACCAGCAGCTTCTCCGGGGTGATCTCGCCGCCGGGGATGCGCGGCACCACCGAGTACGTGCCGTTGCGCTGGATGTTGGCGAGGAACCGGTCGTTGGTGTCCTGAAGGCCTGCCTGCCCGCCTGCGAGGATGTGCCCGTTGCCCAGCGAGGCCAGGATGGAGGCGGCGACGGGCTTGCAGACGTCGCAGCCGCGACCGCCGGTGCCGTGCCGCTCGATGAGGTCGCTGAAGGTGGTGATGCCGGTGACCCGGACGATCTCGTACAGCTCGGCGCGGGACTGGGTGAAGTGCTCGCAGACCGCCTTGGACTGCTCCACGCCGAAGGACGACAGCAACTGCTTGAGCATCGGCACGCAGGACCCGCAGGAGGCACCCGCCCTGGTGCAGGACTTGAGCTTGGGCACGTCGTCGCAGCCCTGCTCGTGCACGGCGGTGCGGAGGGCGCCCTTGGTGACGGCGTTGCAGGAGCAGACCTGCGCCTCGTCGGGCAGCGCGTCCACCCCGACCCCGCCACCGCCGCCGCCCGCGGGGGCCAGCAGCGCGCCGGGGTCGCCGGGCAGCGGGCGGCCGACCAGCGGGCGCAGCAGCGCGTAGTCCGCGGCGTCGCCGACGAGCACGCCGCCGAGCAGCGTCTTCGCATCGTCGGAGACCACCAGCTTCTTGTAGGTGCCCTTGACCGCGTCGTTGACCACGACTTCCAGGGCGCCCTCGGTGGCGGCGTGCGCGTCGCCGAAGCTGGCGACGTCGACGCCCATCAGCTTGAGCTTGGTCGACATGTCGGCACCGGGGAAGGTGGCGGTGCCGCCGAGCAGCCGGTCGGCGACGACCTCGGCCATGGAGTAGCCGGGGGCGACCAGGCCGTAGACGCGGCCGTCGAGGTTGGCGCACTCGCCGATGGCGTAGACGTGCGGGTCGGCGGTGCGGCACGCCTCGTCGACCAGGATGCCGCCGCGCTCGCCGACCGGCAGCCCGGCGTCGCGGGCGAGCTGGTCGCGCGGCCGGATGCCCGCGGAGAACACCACCAGGTCCACGTCCAGCTCGGTGCCGTTGCCCAGGGTGGCCAGCAGCCGACCGCGGTCGGATTCGATGGCGCCGGTGGAGGTGCCCGGGTGCACGGTGACGTCGAGGTCCTCGATGAGCCGCTTGAGCAGCGCGCCGCCGCCCTCGTCGACCTGCAGCGGCATCAGCCGCGGCGCCAGTTCCACCACGTGCGGGGACAACCCCATGTCGCGCAGCGCCTTCGCCGCCTCCAGGCCGAGCAGGCCGCCGCCGATGACCAGCGCGGCGCCGCGGCCGGAGCCCGCGCGGGCCCGCTCGGCGGAGGCGCGGATGGCGTCGAGGTCGTCGATGGTGCGGTAGACGTGGCAGCCGGGCAGGTCGCGGCCGGGGACCGGCGGCACGAACGGCGCCGAGCCGGTGGCCAGCGCGAGCGCGTCGTAGGACTGGGTGCGGCCCGCGGCGGTGGTGACCGTGCGCGCGGCGCGGTCGATCGAGGCGACCGCGTCGCCGAGGACCAGTTCCACGCTGGGGTCGTCGGTGAACTCCGCGCCGTCGAGCTGCAGGCCCAGCGGGTCCCAACCGTCCACGTAGGACGTGAGGGCGACCCGGTCGTAGGCGGGGCGGGACTCTTCGGCGAAGACGACCACCTGCCAGCCGCCGTCGGTGTCGCGGTCGCGGACGGCCTGCACCAACCGGTGTCCGACCATCCCGTTGCCGACGACCACGAGTGTGCGCGCCATGCCGGGTGCCTCCTGGCCTGTGGGGGTGGGGAACTGCTTTACCAAGGGTGTGGGCGGGTCGTGTCGCGGCGGGGACCGAATGGTGTCGCCGCTGTTACATGACCCTCTCTTCGCAGGTCAGAACGCCGTGCGCGGCCCCGCCCGAGTGCTCTGGGTCACCCGGGCGGGGCCGTGCGGCTCTAGACACCCGCGTGCGCGAGGCTCTTCTCACCGGACTTGCGCAGGTAGAAGACCCACGTCATGACCGCGAACACCACGTAGGCTGCGATGAACACGTACAGCGCCGAGGTCGACCAGGTGGCGTGGGCGTCCGCCGCGGCGACCTTGGCCTCCGGCGTCTTCGCCGCCGCCACCGCGCCGCTGACCGGGACGCTGGCGAGCCGGAAGATCTGCTGGATCAGGAACCCGCCGAAGGCGCCGATGGCCCCGGCGATGCCGATGACCGCGGCCGACATCCGCTTGTAGGCCAGGGCCGTGGCGGTCGCGTCGAGCCCGGCGGCGTCGACCCGCCGCCTGCCCAGTTCGCCGAAGATGACCGGGATCATCCGGTAGGTGGACCCGTTGCCCGCCCCGGAGAGGGCGAAGATCACCATGTACGAGGCGAAGAACAGCCCGAAGCTGCGCTCGTTCACCCCGACCATGGCCAGCGCGGTGAACGCGGCCATGGCGACGAACACGAACAGGGTGACCCTGGCACCGCCGAGCCGGTCGGCCAGCCAGCCGCCGAACGGGCGGGTGACCGAGCCGATCAGCGCGCCGACGAACCCGAGGCCGGCCAGGTAGGTGCCGATGAACGGGTTCTGCGCCAGGAATTCCGGGAAGGTCAGCTTGATGACCAGCGGCAGCGCGAAGGAGAAGCCGATGAACGAGCCGAAGGTGCCGATGTAGAGCACCGACATGATCCAGGTGTGGCTCTCCCGCAGGCAGCTCAGGTACGACTTGGTGTCGGCCTTGGCCATGGTGAGGCTGTCCATCTTGAACCACGCGCCGATCACCGCGGCGACGATGAACGGCATCCACATGATGCCCGCGTAGGCCAGGTGCACCGGGTGGACCGGGTTCTTGGCGATGGCGTAGGGCACCCCGATGATGACCACGAGCGGCGTCACCAACTGCACGACCGCCACGCCGAGGTTGCCGCCCGCGGCGTTGAGGCCGAGCGCGAGGCCCTTCTTCTTCTCGGGGTAGAAGAAGGAGATGTTGGCCATCGACGAGGAGAAGTTGCCGCCGCCGAACCCGGCCAGCGCCGAGAGCACCAGCATGATGGCGAACTGCGTCCCGTGCGACTGCTCGCGCACGTAGTCGAAGTGCACCATCGCGGCCAGCGCACCGGTCGGGATGAACAGCAGGGCGGCGCTGATCGCCGTCCACAGCCTGCCGCCGAAGCGCGGCACGGCGAAGGTGTAGGGGATGCGCAGCGCGGACCCGACGAGGTTGGGCAGGGCGGTGAGCCAGAACAGCTCGCTGGCGGTGAACGCGGTGCCGCCGCCGAACCCGGCGTTGGACAGGTTCAGCACGACCACCGACCACAGCACCCAGATGGAGAACCCGAGGTGCTCGGCGAAGATGGAGAAGGCCAGGTTCCGCCGGGCGATCTTCTTCCCGGTCTTCTCCCAGAACTCGGCGTTCTCCGGCTCCCAGTGGTCGATCCACCGACCCGGCCGCCGGGTGGGGGCATCCGCCTGGGGCGGCGAATCGACGGTGAGACTCATGGAAACGTCCTCCTCTGCTGACCGTGGGGGAACCCTAGAGAGCCGGGATTTCCCACGCGTGGCCCAGGATGACGCCGGTGGCACTTCTTGCGCACTCCACCGGGTGGAGGCCAGTGAGGTCGGCGGTTCGGCCCGTTCTCGTCACCGGTGCCGGGTGGCGGGCGACGGGTTGTCACCGGGGGCGGAGGGCACTCCCACCGCGGGTCACGACCGACCGCTCAGACGAGTTGGCCGATCCGGTGCGCCGCGCGCTCCAGGCCGCGCATGGACCGCGACGTCGACTTCGGGTGCAGCGCGTGCACGGCGAGGCGGAACAGCAGGGCGCGCAGCAGCGCCTGCGGCCACTCCTCCAGGTGCGACCACCGCTTGGCCAGCGCGTCGTCGGCACCGCCCCAGGCCATGGCGTCGACCACCACGACCGCGGCGGCCCACTCCGGCGGGCGGTAGAAGGCGGTGAAGTCGATCAGCCCGGGCGGGGCCTCGTCGTCGAACAGGACGTTGCCGAACAGGTCGCCGTGCACCACCTGCGGGGTCAGCGAGATGTCCCGCCGGGACTCGGCGAACAGGTCGAACAGCCGCCCGCCCAGCTCCGGGGTCAGCCGGGGTGGGGCCTCCTCGCCCCAGGCGGCGCGGTCGGCGAGGGCGAACACGTCCGCGCGGGCCCCGAGGAACCGGGGCCGGGGCAGGTGCGAGGTGGCCTTGTGCAGCCGCAGTGAGGCCGACACGACCTCGTCGTAGCGGGGTTCGGCGCGGCCGGGGATGAACCGGAACGCCATCCACCCGCCGACGACGAACCGCCCGTCGCTGGAGCGCAGCGGGCGGGCGAGGCGCAGGTCGGGGACGGTGAGGTCGTTGAGGGTCTGCGCCACCCAGCTGGCCTCGGCGGGGCTGTCCGCCTGCCGCATGGCCACGTCGTCGCAGCGCCACACCGGTCCGTGGTCGACCAGCACCGGTTCGGCGTCGCGGGCACCGAAAGCGGCGCGCACGTGTGGGGGCGGCGGAGTGCTCACGGGTCGGGACGCTACCCGTCCCGGCCCCGCCGAGACGTGGGCGACACGGGTCCCGATGTATTGATCTTCGCAGGTGGGGGCGGCCCGGACGACCCGCGCGGGTCGTCCGGGCCCCCTCGGCTAGTAGGTCGGCAGGCTCGGGTCGACGTCGTGGGCCCAGCCCAGGACACCGCCGCCGACGTGCACCGCGTCCTTGAAACCGGCCTTGTGCAGCGCTGCGAGCGCCTCCGCCGAGCGCGCGCCCGACTTGCAGTGCAGCACGATCTGCTTGTCCTGCGGCAGCTCGGAGAACGCCTCCCCGGAGAGGATGCGGTCCTTGGGGATCAGCGTGGAGCCCTCGATCCGGACGATCTCGTACTCGCCCGGCTCGCGGACGTCGATCAGCGCGAAGTCGTCGCCCCGGTCGAACTTCTCCTTCAGCTCACGCGGGGTGATGGTGCTGCCCGCCGCCGCCTGCTGGGCGTCGTCGGACACCACGCCGCAGAACGCGTCGTAGTCGATCAGGCCCTCGATCGGCTTGGTCTCCGGGTCCTTGCGGATCTTGATGGTCCGGTAGGACATCTCCAGCGCGTCGTAGACCATCAGGCGGCCCAGCAGCGTCTCGCCGATGCCGGTCAGCAGCTTGATCGCCTCGGTCACCATGATCGACCCGATGGACGCGCACAGCACGCCCAGCACGCCGCCCTCGGCGCACGAGGGGACCATGCCGGGCGGCGGGGGCTCGGGGTAGAGGTCGCGGTAGTTGAGGCCCTGCCCGTTGGGGGCGTCGTCCCAGAACACGCTGACCTGGCCCTCGAACCGGAAGATCGAGCCCCACACGTACGGCTTGCCCAGCAGCACGGCGGCGTCGTTCACCAGGTAGCGGGTGGCGAAGTTGTCGGTGCCGTCGAGGATCAGGTCGTAGTCGCGGAAGATGTCCAGCGCGTTCGACGAGTTCAGGTGCTCCTGGTGCAGGTTCACCGTGACCAGCGGGTTGATCTCGGCGATCGACTCGCGCGCGGACTCCGCCTTCGGCTTGCCCACGTCGGACTGGCCGTGGATGACCTGGCGCTGCAGGTTGGACTCGTCGACGACGTCGAAGTCGACCACGCCGAGCGTGCCCACGCCCGCGGCGGCCAGGTAGAGCAGCGCCGGGCTGCCCAGGCCGCCCGCGCCGACCACCAGGACCTTGGCGTTCTTGAGCCGCTTCTGCCCGTCCACGCCGACGTCGGGGATGATGAGGTGGCGGCTGTAGCGGGCCACCTCCTCCTTGGTCAGCTCCTGCGCCGGCTCCACGAGCGGCGGCAAACTGCCTGGCATCGGCTCCTCCTCGAACACGGGTGTGGTCCCGCCGGCACCGGGGTGCCGACATCGGAACTGAACACCAGAATCCCACGGGGGATTCCACTCCTCCCAGCATCCGGGAGGGGAATCACGCTGTGCGTCAGCCCGCGGGCTGCGCCTGCGGGTTGGGCCAGGCGTTGGGCTTGCACACCAGCCCGTCGGTCTTCACCGCGTCGGTCAGCCCGACCGCCCGGTTGAGCTGGGCCACGTAGTTGTTCGCCACGCCGAAGCTCTGCTGCATCATCACCGGCGCGAGCTCCCCGTTCTGCACGCAGCCGACGTGGGTCTTGCGGAACGCGTGGCCGATCTCGTGGTTGATCGCGTACTGCCGGTAGGTCAGCATGTCGCCGCCGAAGACCACCGCGCCGCGCACCCAGCGGGCCAGGTTGATCATCACGCGCTTCTCGGTGCCGCGGTAGCAGGAGGACTCGTACTTGATCGAGTACCCGCACATGTCGGGCCGGTGCGCGGTGTCCGGGCTGGTCAGGCTCACCCGGAAGCTGGGGTCGGGGAAGTCCGGCTCGACCCGCTGCACGGAGATCTCCCCCACGCTGGTCCAGCCGCGGGGGTCGGCCAGTGTCTGGTCGACGAGTTGGGCGAACGCCGCGTCACCGCTGAACGCCGTCGGGTCGATGCCGTCCTCGACCTCGACGGTGTAGGTGTAGAGCTTCGGGCCGGTGCCGACCCGCTCGCCGTGCCCGGGCACCCCGTGCCAGGTGCCCGCGCCGGACTGGCTGTACTGGCCGCCGTTGGGCAGCTCCGCGGTGGGCACGGACACGTCCACCGGGGTGCCCGCCTTCTCGGTGACCTCCGGCGGCCCGCTCACCGCGGGCGCCCCGTCGGCCGCCAGCGGTTCACCGCCGGGGGTCGCCGCCAGCGCGTCGCCCTTGTCCCCCGCGGTCTGCACGGCGACCAGCGCCGTCACCGCGAGCAGGATGGGCAGCGCGTAGACCCGCCAGCCGTAGGCGGCGAGCACCCCGCGCACCCCGCGGGGCGCACTCCTCGGCCGCGGCGGGTCCGGGTGCCACGAGGCGGCCAACGGCTCACCCGGCACGCGGCGGGCACCACCGCGGAGGCGGTCGTCGTCCGGCGTGAAGCGGGACGGCGTGTCCACGGGCTCGGACCCGCTCGGCGTCGTTCGGCTCACCGGACCCAGGGTGCCACATCACCCGGAATCCGCAGCGGCACCACCCGATCAGGCGTTTTCCCCGCCACCGGCGCCCACTACCAGGTCCCGTCGGCGGCGGCCTCCCACAGCCCGAGCACCGCGCGCGCCACGGTGGCGGGCCGCTCCATCTGCGCGACGTGCCCCGTCCTGGGCAGCACCAGCAGCCTGGCCCCGGGCACCAGCCGGGCCGTGCGCGGCGCCTTGCGGACGGTCACCAGCTTGTCCTCGGTGCCCCAGACGACCAGCGTCGGCGCGGTGATCTTCGGCAGCATCCGCCACACCGACCGGGTGCCAGGGGCCAGCCACGACCGGATCAGCCCCACGGTGCTCTGCGCCAGCGCCGGGTTCGCCCAGGCCAGCTCGGCCCGCTCGGCGTACTCGTCCGCGGTCTCCTCCAGCCGCTCCTGCGACACCTGCGACGGGTCGGCGAAGCACAGGTTCAGCATCTGCGTCGCCCGCTGCCGCGGGGTGGTGCGGGCCAGCCGCCTGCGCGCGATGTTGCCGACGAGCGGCAGCATGGCCAGCGCCATCCTCGGGTCCGACATCCGCCGCGGGTCGGGCCGCAGGTCGGGCACCGCCGGGGACACCAGCGTCAGCGTCCGCACCAGGTCGGGGTGGCGCGCGGCGAGGTAGATGCAGATGGTGCCGCCCATGGAGTTGGCCAGCAGGTGCACCGGCCCCAGGTCCAGCCCGCGCAGCCAGGCCGCCAGCGCGTCCGCGTGCGCCTGGATGGTGAACGGGTAGCCCGCGGGGGGCGCCGAGCGCCCGAAGCCCGGCAGGTCGACGGCGATGCCCGGGGCGTACCCGGCGAGCTGACCGGCCAGGTCGGTCCAGTTGGTGGCCGCGCCGCCGAGCCCGTGCACGTACACGGCGGTCACCGGACCCTCTCCCGGGGTACGCCGGACGTGCAGGGTGATCCCGGCGGAGGTGATCTCCTCCCCCGGCCAGGCGGGGTGCGCCCGGTCCACCGGGGGCAGCGCGGCGGCGGACAGCGGGACCCGGGTCAGGTGGGCCCGCTCGGTGGTGGAGACGTTCATTTCCCCAGTCTGCCCGGCATTGCGCGACCTCGCCGCACTGAGATCCGGCTCACCCGGGATACTCCTCCGGGGGAGATTCCCCCGGGTCCGTGGCCCGATTCGGGTTACTGGCGAGTAAGCTCGAACCACCCGTTCGGGTTGGCGATCCCGCCCGATGGTTGCACGTGAGCGAGGGTGGAGGCGCATGTCTGAGACGGTTCAGCAGAACGGGGTCGGCCGAGGGGCCAGGCTCCCCCGCACCGCGCGGCGGGCCCAGCTGCTCGCCGCGGCTCAGGACGTCTTCGCGGCGAACGGGTACCACGCCGCGGGGATGGACGAGATCGCCGAGCGCGCGGGCGTCAGCAAGCCGGTCCTCTACCAGCACTTCCCCGGCAAGCTCGAGCTGTACATGGCGCTGCTGGACAAGCACGTCGACGAGCTGATCCGCCGGGTCACCGAGGCCATGGAGTCCACCACGGACAACAAGGTCCGGGTGCGCAACGCGGTCGGCGCCTACTTCGACTTCGTCGACAACGAGAGCCAGGCCTTCCGCCTGGTCTTCGAGAGCGACCTGCGCGGCGAGCCGCTCGTCCAGGACGCCGTCGACCGCGCCACCACCTCCAGCGTGGACGCCATCACCGCGACCATCACCGCGGACGCGGGCCTGGACGAGGCGCGCGCCCGGCTGCTGGCGGTCGGCCTGGTCGGCATCAGCCAGGTCGCGGCGATGGCGTGGCTGTCGGACAACCGCAGCCTCCCCAAGGACGACGCCATCGCCCTGATCAGCAACCTGGCCTGGCGGGGCATCGGCGGCGGTTTCCCCCTGCTGCCCCCGAACGACTGAGACCAGCCGTCCCCCGGCCCGGCCCGCGGCGCGGACCGGGCCGGGTGGCGTCTCAGCGGGTGAGCGCCGCCTGCGCGGAGACCCCGGCCAGCCGCAGGATGCGCGCCGCCAGTTCGGGGGCCCGCTCGTAGGGCAGCATGTGCCCCGCCTTCGGGTACCGCACGAACTCCGTGTCCGGCAGCGCCCGCGCGATCACGTGCGCGTGCTCCAGCGGCGTGACCCGGTCCGCCTCGCCCACCAGCACCTGCGTCCGCACCGACCGGTACACCGACAGCGCGGGCACGCGCGAGTGGTTGCGCAGGATGTCGCGCTGCAACGCGCCCATCGTGCCCTTGTGCGCCCGCCCGAGCTGCTCGGCCACCGCCCGGACGTCCACCAGCCGGAAGGTCGACCCGAACACCAGCCACCGCAGGAAGGCCAGCCCACCGAGCTCCTGCGCCCGCGACACCCGCGGGGCCACCCGGTCGGCGAGTTCGGTGACGGCGAGCGGCTCGACGGGAGTCGACCCGGCGGCAACCGGTCCGGCGGTGCCCGTGCCCCCCGGCACCGCCCGCGGGCCCGCCGTCGCGGACCGGCCGCGCGAGCGCCGGTTCAGCACGGCCCGCACCAGCGGCCGGGGCAGGCCGAAGGTGAGCTGCGCCATCTCCGCCGCCGAGGTCGACACGAACATCGCCCCGGCCAGCGACGCGGCCACCTCCGGGTGCGCCTCGGCGAGCGCCATCAGCGTCATCCCGCCCATGGAGTGGCCCACCACGACGACCTGCCCCGAGGGCGCGCGGTCGGCGATCAGCTCCGCGAGGTCCGAGGCGAGCCGCGGCAGGGTCGACCCGTCGCGCGGGCCCGCGGCGGAGCGGCCGTGGCCGCGCTGGTCGTAGCGCAGGACGCGGACGTGCGGGGCCAGGAGGGGCTCGACCACGTCCCACACCCGCAGGTCGCTGGTCCACCCGTGCGCGAGCACCACGGTGACGGGCGCGGCGGCGGGGCCGGTGTCGAGCACGTGCAGCGCCACGCCGTCCGAGGTGCGGAAGATGTCAGCCACGGCACGGGAGGTTACTACGGAGTGGCCGGCAAACCTACTGGCGAGTAAGAACCCCGGTCCGCCCCGCCCCCGAGGAGGCGGACCGGGGCGGCTCACGCGGTGACCCGCCGCGGCACCTCGGCCACGTCGAGCAGCCGGGCCAGCCGGGAGGCCACCTCGTCCACCCGCTCGTAGTTGAGCATGTGGCCCGCCTCCGGGTAGACCGCCAGCTCCGCGTCGGGCAGCGCGTCGGCGATGGTGCGACCGTCGGCCACCGAGCAGAGGCGGTCGCGGCCGCCGGACATGACGACCGCCCGCACGCCGCGGTAGACCGCCAGCGCGGGCAGCCGCTCGTGCTCGTTGAGCGAGCTGCGGAAGCCGACCATGTTCGCCGGGTTGCACCGGCCGACCTGGGCGGCGGTGGCCGCGATGTGCTCAGGGCGCGGCTTGCGCCCGAACAGCAGCCAGCGCACCCCCGGCCGGGCGAACCCGGCCAGGCGGCGGCTGAGCAGGCTGGGCCTGCGTGCCCTGGCCAGCCCCAGGTTGACGAGCTTCTCCCCGAACAGCACCGGCGCCGCCACCCAGCGCGGCAGCCCCAGCGTCAGCCGCGACAGCCCCCCGGAGGTGGTGGCCACGAACGCCACCCCGGCCACCCGCTCGGCGACCAGCCGGGGGTGCCGCTCGGCCAGCGCCATCAGCGTCATCCCGCCCATGGAGTGCCCGCCGAGCACCAGCGGGCCGGTCGGCGCCACGGCGGCGACCACCTCGGCCAGGTCGTCGGCGAGCCGGTCGATGGAGGCCGACCCGTGCGGCGCCGACGCGGAGTCGCCGTGCCCGCGCAGGTCGAACCGGACGATGCGGTGCCCGGACAGCCGCGCCACCACGTCGTTCCACGACGTGTGGTCCAGCGTCCAGCCGTGCAGCAGGACCAGGGTCACCGGCGCGTGCGCGGGGCCCTCGACGACGACGTTGAGCCGCACGCCGTCACTGGTCACCAGCTCGTTCACTTGACCAGCCCCGCGATCCGCCACAGCGGCATCGTGGGACCGCCGACGAGGTCCGCCTCGCCCAGGAACTTCATGATCCGCTCACCCCAGTAGTGCAGGGTCGCCCGGAAGTGCGGGTTGTTGCGCGCCACCTTCCGCGCCTTCCTCGGGTCGAGCCCGACCGCGGCGTAGACCCTGGGGTTCACCAGGCTCAGCATCACGAAGTAGGACACGATCGCGGTCAGCGCGCGGTGGTAGTGCTTGGCCAGGAACCCCGCCTGGGACATGGCCTGCACGACCTCCTGCCTGGCGAAGGTGACGTGCCTGGCCTCCTCCAGCACGTGGATCCGGTTGACCATCCGGATCAGCGGCTGGAGCGTCTCGTCGGCCATGTGCTCGCGCTGCATCCGGTCGAGCACCTCCTCGGCGACGAGGATCGCGGCGTAGGCCGACGGGCCGCGACTGAGCGCGGGCAGCACCTTCGCCAACTGCTTCACCCACGGGCGCGGACCGTAGGCGGGGGCGCCGAAGCGCTTGCACGCCTTGCCGAACATGGTGGAGTGCCTGCACTCGTCGGCGATCTCGGCGAGCATGTAGTGCACGTGGTCGGTGGTCGGGTCGTGCCGGTAGACCTGCTTGAGCAGCATCTGCATGAGCAGGACCTCGAAGAAGATGCCGGTGCTGGCGATGCTGGCGATCTCGTGCTTGCCCAGCTCGATGCGCTGCTCCGGGGTCATCCGGTCCCACAGCTCGGTGCCGTAGAGGGAGATCCGGTGCTCGGGGTGGTAGTGCAGCCCGTCGGTCGTCGGGGCGTCCCAGTCGATGTCGATCAGCGGGTCGTAGAACTTGTCCGCGGAGGACTTGAGCAGCCTCCCCGCGGTCTTCTCCCGATCGGCTACCTTGGCCACCTGCGTTGCGCGGCTCATCGGCGAGTCACCCCATCTTCAGGCTTGATCCAACATGCGTTACTTCCGGTAACAGTTACTTCTGGTAGCATGAATCGCATGACCGATCGTGTCAAGCGCCACAGGCATGCGGATCCACGCGAATCCGGGGACGCCCGCCGGGACCGGTGGAAGTCGCACCGGGCGGCCCGGCGCGAGGAGTTCGTCGAGGCGGCCCTGCGCGCCCTCAACGAACACGGCCCCGACCTGGGCATGGAGCACGTCGCCGCGGAAGCGGGCGTCACCAAGCCGGTCCTCTACCGCCACTTCACCGACAAGGCCGACCTGTTCCTGGCCCTCGGCCACCGCGGCACCGAGATCCTCTTCGAGCGCCTCATCCCCGCCATGAACCGCGAAGAGGCCCCCCTCCCCCGCATCCGCAAGTGCCTGGACGCCTTCTTCTCGATCATCGAGGAGTACCCGAGCCTCTACCGCCTGCTGGTCCGCAGCACCTTCGCCGACCGCAGGATGGACGCCGACATCGTCGCCGAGGACAAGCGGGTCATCGCCAACGCGCTGTCCACCCTCCTCGGCGACTACCTGCGCGCCTTCCAGATGGACTCCGGCGGCGCCGAGGTGTGGGGCCACGGCATCGTCGGCATGGTCCAGAACGTCGGCGAGTGGTGGCTGGAGCGCCGGACCATGAGCCGCGACGCGGTGGTCGAGTACCTGACCCAGACCATCTGGGCGGCCATCGACGGCACCCTGCGGGCGAACGGCCACGTGCTCGACCCCAACAAGCCGCTGGACATCAACAAGGTCATCGAACTCGGCAACGGCACCACCCCCGTCGGCGACGGCGCGGCCCTGCAGGAGCGTGAGGCATGAGCACCCCCCAACCCGAGGACGACGGCTACTCCGGCCCCGCCACCCTCCTGGTCGCCGACCGGGAACTCCAGGTCAGGGTCGAGCTGCGCGGCCACTTCCAGCCCATCGACGGCTACTACCGCTGGTACGGCCGCATCGCCGCCGACCCGGCCCTGTCGGAGCTGCTCGGGGGCCGCAAGACCGGGGCCACCCTGCGCACCCCGGGCGGCGAATCCCCCTGCGAGCTGTCCGACCCCGACCCGTGGGACCGCTACCGGGTCATGGGGACCAGCACCCCGCCCTTCGTGGTCCAGACGACCCTGGACCGAGCCGAGACCTGATCCGGCCCCGGCACAGCGAAGGCCACCGCCCCGGTCGGG
Organism: Actinokineospora sp. PR83; assembly: GCF_021056305.1. Lineage (NCBI taxonomy): Bacteria > Bacillati > Actinomycetota > Actinomycetes > Pseudonocardiales > Pseudonocardiaceae > Actinokineospora > Actinokineospora sp. PR83. The sequence continues at coordinate 19,180 of NZ_JAJCXD010000014.1, read as the reverse complement.
GTGGTGGCCTTCGGCTTCCGGTGAGCGATCAGGGGGCGAAGCCGACCTTGCGGGCGTCGGCACCACCGATCTCGACGTAGGCGACCTTGGCGGCGGCCACGACGTAGCGACGACCCTTGTCGTCGGTCAGGGCGAGGGTGCCCGACGGGTTCTTGAAGGCGTCGGCGACCAGGGCCTCGACCTGGTCAGGGGTCTGGGTGCTGTTGAGCACGAGCTCCCGCACGGTGTCCGAGACACCGATCTTGACCTCCACGCAGACCTCCGGGAATCAGAATCGAACAGCTTCCCCGCGAAGGCTAGTACGCCCGACCGCCCCTCCGCGCGAAGGGGCGCCCGGTTTCACCACGCGCGAAACCGGCGGACCCGGTGGTGGTGCCCGCCGCTCAGCCGAGCCCCAGCGTCGTCATCCGCTTCCCGTGCTGCTGCTGCAACCGCCGGAACAGCGCCGCGATGCCCGCCAGGTCACCCGTCCCGGCGACGATCAGCTCGGCCAGGCCGTCGCGCTCGGCGACGACGTACTGGGCCTGGGTGAGCGCCTCCCCCAGCAGCCTGCGGCCCCACAGCGCGAGGCGGTCGCGGACCGCGCGGTCGCGGTCGATGGCGGCGAGGACCTCCCGCTCGGCGAACGCCGAGTGCCCGGTGTCGGCCAGCACGTCGAGCACCAGGGCCTTGGTCGGGTCGTCGAGCCAGGACCCGATCTCGCGGTAGAAGTCGGCCGCCAGGCCGTCGCCCACGTATGCCTTGACCAGGGATTCCAGCCACGAGCGGGGGGCGGTGGAGGCGTGCCAGGTGTCGATGTGGCCGATGAACGGGCGGATGGCGTCCTCGATGTCCACCCCGTGCGCGGCCAGGTACTGCTGGATCTTGGCGTAGTGCCCCATCTCGGCGGCCGCCATCTCCGACAGCGCGGCCCGCCCGGACACCGTCGGGGCCGACCGCGCGTCCTCCGACAGGCGGTCGAAAGCGGACAGCTCGCCGTAGGCCAGCACCCCCAGCAGGTCGACGACCCCGTCCGACAACGTGCCCTCGGACACCCCGGCCTCAGCGCTCTCCATGGTTGGCAGCGTATCCGGCGGTGGTCACGGGTAGACTCACGAGGACGTCCGGCCGCGCCGAGGGATTCGGCGATGGGCTCGGACTCGCGAGAGACCTCGGGAAACTCGCGGCGAACTGCGCCGCGGACCGAGCCGAAGAGGGTGCGCGCATACCTCGCAGGCCCTCCCGCGCCCCGTACCGGCGGCGCGGTCGAGCGGCCCGACCAGGGCAGTGCGCGCTGGTATGAGAGAGGTTGATCATCCTGACGCAGGACACCACCACCACCACCGAGAACGACCCGGTCGCGCTGGAGCACAGCGAGGCGGGCGTTCCGGAGACCGACACATCGCACCCGCTGACCGCGGGGGCCCCGGTCAGCGAGCTGGCGCCGACCTTCGCCGAGCTGGGCGTCAAGCCCGAGATCGTGCGCGCGCTGTCCGAGGCGGGCATCGAGCGCACCTTCGCCATCCAGGAGCTGACGCTGCCGCTGGCGCTGGCGGGCGACGACCTGATCGGCCAGGCGCGCACCGGCATGGGCAAGACGCTGGGCTTCGGCGTGCCGCTGCTGCAGCGGGTCACCACCCCCGGCGACGGCACCCCGCAGGCCCTGGTCGTGGTGCCGACCCGCGAGCTGTGCCTGCAGGTCACCGCCGACATCCGGGACGCGGGCAAGCACCTGGGCATCCGGGTGCTGTCCATCTACGGCGGCCGCCCGTACGAGCCGCAGGTCGCCGCGCTGACCAAGGGCGTCGACGTGGTCATCGGCACCCCCGGCCGCCTGCTCGACCTGGCCGAGCAGAAGCACCTGGTGCTGGGCAAGGTCCGCGCGCTGGTGCTCGACGAGGCCGACGAGATGCTCGACCTGGGCTTCCTGCCCGACATCGAGCGCATCCTGCGGATGGTCCCCGACGAGCGGCAGACGATGCTGTTCTCGGCGACCATGCCGGGCCCGATCATCACCCTGGCCCGCACGTTCCTCACCCGGCCCACGCACATCCGGGCCGAGGAGAACGACGCGAGCGCGGTGCACGAGCGCACCGAGCAGTTCGTCTACCGGGCGCACTCGCTGGACAAGATCGAGGTCGTGGCCCGGTCGCTGCAGGCCGAGGGCCGCGGCCTGACGATGATCTTCACCCGGACCAAGCGGACCGCGCAGAAGGTCGCCGACGAGCTGACCGAGCGCGGCTTCGCCGCCGGTGCCGTGCACGGCGACCTGGGGCAGGGCGCGCGCGAGCAGGCGCTGCGGGCGTTCCGCTCCGGCAAGGTCGACGTGCTGGTCTGCACCGACGTCGCCGCCCGCGGTATCGACGTGACCGATGTCACCCACGTCATCAACTACCAGTGCCCGGAGGACGAGAAGACCTACGTCCACCGCATCGGCCGCACCGGCCGCGCGGGCAAGACCGGCGTGGCGGTCACCCTGGTCGACTGGGACGAGGAGCCGCGCTGGAAGTCCATCAGCGACGCGCTGGGCCTGGACAAGCCCGCCCCGGTGGAGACCTACTCCACCTCCGAGCACCTCTTCGCCGACCTGCACATCCCGGCGGGGTCGACGGGCAGGCTGCCGATGGCGCAGCGCACCCGCGCGGGCCTCGACGCGGAGCCGGAGGAAGACTTCGGCGGTCGCAAGAAGCGCGGCGGCACCCAGGAGCGCACCCGCCGCACCCGCTCCACCGGCGCGGCCCGCCGCGAGGCGGGCGAGTCCGTGCGGCCACCGGCGGAGGACGGCAGCGGTGAGGGCGACAGCAGGCCGCGCCGCAGGCGCCGCCGCCGCGGCGGCGTCGACTCCGCGGGCGACGCGCCCGAGCAGCAGAACCAGACCGACCAGGCACCGGAGGGCCCGCGGGCGGACGCCCCGGAGGCGCCCGGCGAGGCGGGCGCGGACAAGCCCGCCCGCTCGCGCCGCCGTCGCCGCCGCACCGGTGGCGGCGACCAGGCCGCCGCCGAGTCGACCGCGGGCGACAGCACGGGGGCAGCGGACTAGGTCGTGTTTCGGAAGTCTCGTTCGATGAGAGTCGTGATCGGGGTGGTTCCTGGTGGTGCGGGACGAGGGCGCCGATACCGGGGTTGTATCGGTGTCCTCGGCCCGTGCCGCCAGGGGCCGCCTCGGCGCGGCTATCGCGAACACGGACTTTCGAAACACGGCCTAGGGCTGTGACCCGGCAGACCCGCGACGTCGCCGTCGAGGACGTCCTCGACGGCGACGTACCCCCCATCCCGGCCGTGCCCGCCCGCACCCGCTTCACCCGCCGCCGAGACCTGGTCGCGGGCTCCCTGCTGACCGTGGCCCTGCTGACCGCGGCAACCCTGCTCTGGCGCGACAGCGACTTCCGCGCCACGACCTCGACCACCGCAGACACCCCGGCCACCACGCCGCCGGCCCCGCGGTCGGTCCCCGCGACCCTCACCGAGGTCTGGCGTGCCGACAGCCCCGCCACTCGGACCCCCACCACGGCGGGCCCCTCGGTCATCACCGGCCAGGCGGGCGACGTCCACGGCCGCGACCCCCTCACCGGCGCGATCCGCTGGACCTACCACCGGGACCTCCCCCTCTGCACCGTCGGCACGGCGTGGACCAAGGCGGTGGCCGTGTACCGCACCGAAGGCGGCGCCCTCCCGGAGAGCGACCCCCGCCACCGGGGCGGCTGCAGCGAGGTCTCCAGCCTCGACGGCGCCACCGGAACCCTCGACGCCACCCGCAACTCCGACGCCGAACCCGACACCCACCTCCTCGCAGGCGGCACGCACCTCACCAGCACCGGAACCCACCTGCTCACGACGTGGCACTCGAACCTGGTGAAGGCCCTGGAGTACGGCCTGGTCCCCACCCCGGTGAACCCGGACCGCCAACCACGCCCCGGCTGCACCCACCGCTCCACCCTGACCTCCGCGAACTCCGTCGCCGTGATCGAACGCTGCGCCCAAGAACCCGCCGACCGGCTCACGGTCCTCAAGGCGGTCCCCGAGGACGCGGACGAGCCGGAGGTCATCACCAGCCGCCTCCTCCCCACCGACCGGGCCACCCTGGTCGCCATGACCGACCACGCCACCGCGGTCGCCCTGCCAGACCCCGACCGCATCGCGGTCTACGACGAACAAGGCATCGAAGACCGCTCCTACCCGATGCCCCTGGGCTCGACCCCACAACCCCCCACCCCCCTGACCACAACCGCGATCGGCGCCTTCCACTGGTTCACCGGAACGAGCACCGTCGCACTGTCCACAGCAGACCTGCATCCACTGTGGACCACCCAGGACACCCTCGGCCCCGCGGCCACCTTCGCGGGCCACGCCCTGGTCCCGGTCCCCGACGGCCTGGCGGTGATCGACCAGTCCACAGGCGAACGCCTGAACACGATCCCCGTGGACAGATCCGGGTACAAAGGACCGGTGACCATCACCAGCACCGGCCCGGTCGTCCTCGAACAACGAGGCCCGACCCTGGTCGCCCTGAGGTAAGCAGACGGGTTCACCCGGAAGAGGGAAAGTTGTCCACACCTCTCCCAGACCCCCGAAACCGTCAGACCCCAGCGTTAGCCTTGATTCGGAACGGCGCGCGAGGCAGTGGGCTTTGTGGCAGGTGTCGGTCCCACTCCGCACCTCCCGGTCCAGCCCGCCAGCCCTGAACGCAGACCGAGTGGAACGCAGTCAGCACCGAGTGGCGAGCGCGGCAGGCACCGGGACATGCAATGGGGTGCGCAGCGCACCGGGCGGCGAGCGCGGCAGGCAGCGGGATGGGCAGCGGGCGGTGAGCCGCCCACCAGCCTGGAACAGCCGATCCGGTCGGCTGGGGCGGAGCACTTGCCACCGGTGCCGCCCGGTGCCACCGCGCCACCCGCCTGCCCGCCCGCACCCGCTGCGACCCTCCTCGCACTGGCCGTCCCTCCCTTGCCCCCTGCGGCACACTCGAACCCATGCACTCACAGGTCACCCCCCACAGCGCCGAGGCAGTGACGCTCGAAGGCCGCTTCGGCCCGGTCGGGGCCCTGCGGCGGGCGGGTGCGGGGCCGCTCGTCCTGCTCGTGCCCGGGTACACCGGTTCCAAGGAGGACTTCGCCCCGCTGCTGGACCCGATCGCCGAGGCGGGGTTCGAGGTGGTGGCGATCGACCTGCCCGGGCAGATGGATTCCGCCGGACCGGAGTCGGAGTCGGGCTACCTGCCCGAGCCGCTGGGGGTGTTCCTGGCCGAGTTGGTCGAGAAGTTCGCCGCCGAGCGGTCGGTGCTGCTGACCGGGCACTCCTACGGCGGTCTGGTGTGCCGCCGCGCGGTGCTCGCGGGGGCGCCGGTGGCCGGGCTGACGCTGATGGACAGCGGCCCCGCCGACCTTCCCGTCGGGCCGCGCAGGCACATGCTGGACATCGGGGAGCCGGTGTTGCGGGACAACGGGGTGCCCGCGGTGCACAAGATCCTGGAGGTGCTCAACGGGCAGAGCCCGCGGTGGCAGCGGATGTCCCCCGCGCAGCGCGAGTTCCTCGGCGCCCGGTTCCTGCGGAACAGGGCCGAGGCGCTGCTGGGCATGGGGTCGGGTCTGCGCACCGAGCCGGACCTCGTCGCCGAGTTGGCCCGGGAGTTGCGCGCCTCGAACACGCCCGTGCTGGTGATCTGCGGCGAGAACGACGACGCGTGGCCCGCGTCCGCGCAGCGGGACATGGCCGACCGGTTGGAGGCCGACTTCAGCGTGGTGCCGGATGCCGCGCACTCGCCCGCGATCGAGAACCCCGAGACCCTGTTGGCCACCCTGATCCCGACGTGGCAGGCGTGGACCAGTTGATCTCGCCCCGGCCCACCCGGATCGACCACGTGGGCCCGACCCCGGATCAGCCCGGCGAGGCGCGACAGCACGACTCCGCCAGGCAGCACCGGGGCACGTAGGCCAGGGGCCGACCACTCCTCGACATGGCACGTGCCTGCTCACCGCGCGGACAGCGGCGGGTGGGTGCTGGACGAACCGGCTGCGCGGACAGCGGCGGGCGCCGACCGCGCGAATGGCGGCGGGTGCCAGGCCGTCCGGCCGGGTGGCGGTGGGTACCAGGCAGGCCGGGTGGCGGGTGGCGAGCCGACCGGCGGCGGGCGCCCGTCAGTCGAGCAGGTGACGGACCAGGGCGACGACCGGTTCGTGCAGGTCGGCGAGCCTGCCCGGGGCGTCCGCGGCGACCGCGGCGGTCACCAGCGCGCTGAGGCCGCCCGCGAGGAAGCGGGCCGCGAACGCCGGGTCGGGGAGGGCCCGCCAGGCCGGGTCGGCGGCGAAGCCCGCGTCGACCACCACCGCGAAGCGCTCCTGGGCGGCGAACCGGCGCTGTTGGGCCGCGGACCCGGCCGCGAAGGCCTCCAGGAAGAACGTGCGCGTCACCGGCCACTGCTCGGCCAGTGCGGCGAGGTAGGCCGAGAGCCCGCGGGCGAACCGCTCGACCGGCGGGGCGTCCTCGGCGGAGGGGACCGCCGCGGCGATCATCGCCAGGACGACGTCCGCGCACCGGTCGAGGGTGGCGAGGAAGCAGTCCTCCTTGTCGCTGAATTGCTGGTAGAAGGTTTCGCGGGAGACGTGGACGCGGCGGAGGACGTCGGCGATGGTGGCCTTGTTGTAGCCCTTCTCGGCGACGACGTCGGCCATGCCCGCGATCAGCTTGTCGCGCTGGGCGGTGCGGACGTCGTCGCGGCTCAGCCGGTGGCGGCCTCTGGGGAGGGCCGGGTACTCGCGCGGGCTCACCCGGGAAGCCTAACCGCGTTTTGTGTACATACATGTTCGCAAAGGCTATGGTCGACGGGAACCACGACCGGACCAGGGCGTGGAGCACCACACAGTGAAGGGGGAAGTGACCCGTGAAGCTCATCGCGGCCGGTGTGGCCACCTGCGCCATCGCCCTCGGCGTCGTCCTGCCCGCGTCGTCGGCCGCGGCCGACGCCTGCCCGACCCAGATGCTCTTCGAGGTCGGCGGCATGGGCGACCCGCAGGGCAACGTCTTCGACGCGGGCAACGCCGAGTTGCCCCCCGGCGTCGAGGCGACCAAGGTCGTCTACCCGGCCGAGATCTTCCCCCTCGCGCCGAAGACCCTCGACGACTCCAACGCCGAGGGCCGCGCCACCATGGACCGGCTGGTGCGCGAGTTCCACGCCTCCTGCCCCGGTTCGCGCATCACGATCACCGGCTTCTCCCAGGGCGCCCTCGTCGCGGGCGACACCCTCGGCAACCTGTCGAAGGACGACCGGATCCCGCACGGCCTCATCAACGGCGTCCTGTACTCCGACGCGCGGCGGGTGGGGGTGAACGGCGGCCCCGGCGGGATCATGACCAACCTCCCCACCTTCCTCCCCGGCATCACCATGGGCGGCCCGCGCACCTTCGGCGACATCCCCGTCGTCAGCCTGTGCAACCAGAACGACGGCATCTGCCACTCCGAGAACCTCCTCACCAACCTGCTGGGCTTCGCGAACGGCATCCAGGGCTACTTCAGCGGTGCCCACAGCGCCTACGACTTCCGCCCCGTCACGCACAACGGCAGCGCGAACACCGTCTTCCCGCAGCCCCCGTTGATCCCCTACGGCCCGCCGCTGCCGCTGCCCATCCCGACTCTCTGGGAACTCTTCAACGGCAAGCCCGCGGCGGCCGGGATGATGAACATCTACCGCAGCGCCGTCAGCGCTGTCCTGCCGCAGGCCACCAAGGACCGGTTGGACGAATTCCCCGGTTTGGCGAGCTGACCTGGCGTGGTGGGGCGGGAGGTCCCGCCCCGCCACGTTTCACGACAGGGCTTCGTCCACGGCCTCGGGGGTGCGGGCGACGAAGGCGCGGCCGTCGTCGGTGATGACGATCGGGCGTTCGATCAGGATCGGGTTGTCGGCGAGGATGCGCAGCCAGGTCGCGCGGTCGCGCGGCTCGGTGGCGAGGCCGAGCTCCTTGGCCCTGGCTTCCTTCATCCGGGTGATGTCCCACGGTTCCCGGCCCAGCTTGCCGAGCACGTCGTCGAGTTCGGCGACCGTCGGCGGGTCGTCGAGGTAGCGGCGCTCGGTGTGCTCGGGGCGGTTGTCGGCGAGCGCCGACCTGGCCGCGCGGGACTTCGAGCAGCTCGGGTTGTGCCAGATTTCCACAACCCGATTGTGCCCGGCGGGAAAAGTGTCGGTGCCACTGCGTACCGTGGTCACCGTGCAAGATCAGCTCGGGTTCGACATGCCGCTGCCACGCAAACTGATCAAGGTGACCCCGTCGCGGTTGGGCACCTGGCAGGACTGCAGGCGCCGGTTCCGGATGACCTACGTCGACCGGCCGACGCCGCCGCGGGGCGGGCCGTGGGCGCACAGCACGATGGGCGCGGTGGTGCACAACGCCCTCAAGGCGCTGTTCGACCTGCCGGTGGAGCGCCGCACGCCGGACGCGGCGGCGGCGCTGGTGGGCACGCACTGGAAGGACGACGGGTTCGCCGACCAGGCCCAGTCGGGGGTGTTCCGCGAGCGGGCGGCGGGCTGGGTGCGCGACTACGTCGCCGACAGCGACGTCACCGCCGACCCGGTCGGGCTGGAGCGGTGGGTGTCGGCCCCGGTGGGCACCATCGTCGCCGAGGGCCGGGTCGACCGCATCGACCAGCGCGGCGACGAGGTCGTGATCGTCGACTACAAGACCGGCCGCCACGCCCTGACGACCGACGACGCCCGGGGCTCGCAGGCCCTCGCGCTCTACGTCCTGGCCGCCCGCCGCACCCTGCGCAGGCCGTGCACCAAGGTCGAGCTGCACCACCTGCCCACGGGCACGGTCGCCGCCTGGGAGCACACGGACGCGTCCCTGGGCCGCCACCTCGCCCGGGCCGAGGAGAGCGCCGACGAGTTCCAGCTCGCCATCGACACCCACAAGGCGGGCGGCGACCCCGACGCCCTGTTCCCCACCACCCCCGGCCGCCAGTGCGGCTGGTGCGACTTCCGCCGTAGCTGCCCCGACGGCCAAGCGGCTGGACCGGCGCTGGACCCATGGGCGATGCTTGCCCCGTGACCGGCCCGACTGATCGCCTGCCCCGCGAGGACGTGACCACGGTGGAGATCCCGCGCGTCCCCGACGACCCCACCCCCGAACCGGCCGAGGAGACCCCCACCCGGCGCTCCGGCTTCTGGCGCGAACTCTCCGGCGCCCTCGCCGCGGGCCTGCTCGTCCTCGCCGTCGTCGTCCTGGCCATCCAGGTCGTCGACCAGGCCCAGGGCATGCCCGGCCCCGGCGTCCTCGTGGTCATCGCCCACTTCCTGTGCGCCGCCTGCGCCCTCGCCCTGCAACGCCAGGCCGACCGCAGGCGTGGACCGCAGGCGGGCCTGATGATCCTGCTGATCGGCGTCGTCACCGGGATCGCGGTGTGGTTCTTCTGGTGGGCGTGAGTTGTCCACAAGCACCGACCGGAAACCCGGAAATGTCGGTGCTCGCGGGTAGCCTTGATTCGGAACGGCGCGCGAGGCAGTGGGCGGTCTGGCAGGTCGGCCACGCGCACGGGCCGCGCTCGACTTGACGTAGGTCTCGCTCAGCCACAGCCGGCCGCCGCAGACGTGCCCGGTCGTCGTTGACATGCCGGGTCGTCGTTGACATACCGGGTCGTCGCAGACGTGCCCGGCCGCTACGGACATGCCGCCGCTGCGGACATGCCTGGCGTCGCAGGGGCGGGACCACCCAGCGGCTCCCGGCCGCGGTGGGCTGCGGTGGGCTGCGCAGCCCGGCTACCGCGCTGGCGGCCTGGAATCCGCGGTTCGACTCGGGTACCCGCCGGGCGGTTCGACTCAGGTACCCGCCGGGCGGTGCGATTCGGGTACCCACCGGTTCGGCTCGGAAGTGGGCGGTGCGACTTGGACGCCCGCCGGTTCGGCTCGGAGGTGGGCGGTCAGGGTCGCGGTGGGCAGCCGGGGCGGGCTGCCGGGGTCGAGCGCGTCAGGACGAGCCGGAGATGAAGCCGCGGACGGAGTCCGCGATGAGCTGGACGGCGATGGCGGCGAGCAGCAGGCCGGCGATCTTGGCCAGGAGCAGGATGCCGCTGTCCTTCACCACGCGGATGACCAGGCCGGAGTAGCGCAGGCACAGCCACAGGATCAGGTGGACGGTCAGGATCGCGGCGGCCAGCGCCAGGTAGGAGCCCAGGTGCCCGTCGGCCTGGCGGACGAAGACGATGGTGGCGGCGATGGCTCCGGGGCCCGCCAGCAGCGGCGTGCCCAGCGGCACCAGTGCGACGTTGACGTCCTCGACGGCCTCGGGCTCCGTCGCGCCGCGGCCGGTGAGGAGGTCCAGGGCGATGAGGAGGAGCAGGAGGCCGCCCGCGCCCTGCAGGGCGGGGATGCCGATGCCCAGGTAGGACAGGATGGCCTCGCCGCCGATGGCGAAGAGGCTGATCACCCCCAGCGAGACCAGCACGGCCTGGCGGGCGGCCCGGGCGCGGGCCTGCTTGGACTTGCGGCCGGTGAGGCTGAGGAAGACCGGCACGGTGCCGGGTGGATCCATGATCACCACCAGGGTGATCGTCGCCTCGGCGAAGAGGGCGGGCAAGGACATGTCGGACCTCCTCGGGTGGGTGGTGACCGCGGGGTGGCGGGCGGTCGCCGCCACGTGCGGCGGGGGTGCGCGGGGCCGCGTGGCGGGGGTCGTGGGGATCAGGTCGGCGGAGTGGGCGAGGGCAGTGTGGCTGGCGGTGGCCGCGCGGGCAGCGCGGGGCGGGGGGTGTTCACGCTGATGGGGTGGGCGCCGATCACGTCCGTGGGAGCGAGGCGAACGGCAGCGGGGAGCCGGACAGCGCCGGAATCGGGCCGCCGCTGACGCGGAGCACGGCGGGCATCGACGACCCCGGGGGCGGAGTCGTCGAGGGGTGCACCGGGGCCGGGCTGACGGTCGCGCAGCGAACGCCGGCGCCCGCGAACCGACGCACCGCAGGCACCGCAGGCACCGCAGGCACCGCAGGCACCGCAGGCACCGCAGGCACCGCAGGCACCGCAGGCACCGCAGGCACCGCAGGCACCGCAGGCACCGCAGGCACCGCAGGCACCGCAGGCACCGCAGGCACCGCAGGCACCGCAGGCACCGCAGGCACCGCAGGCACCGAGGATTCTGGCCCGGGGTGGTGCCGGTGGTGCGCGGGGGTGGCGGCGGGGAGTGCGGTGGGCATCAGCGGCCTTGGACCAGGGTGGCGCCGGTGGCTCGGGCGACGATCTCGGTGAGCATCTCCGGGGCGGTGGTCTCGGCGCCGATGGGGGTGGTCTTGTTGGTGCCGTGGTAGTCGCTGGAGCCGGTGGTGAGGAGGTTGTGGCGGGTGGCGAGGGCGCGGAGGGCGGCGCGGGCTCTCCCGTCGTGGTCGGGGTGGTCGACCTCGAGGCCGTCCATGCCCGCTTCGGCCAGTTCGGCGATGACCGTGCCGTTGACGGTGGGGCCGCGGCGGTGGGCGAAGCCGTGGGCCAGGACGGTGACGCCGCCCGCCGATTTGATCATCTCGATGGCTTCGAGCACCGGGGTCCTGCGGCTGGGCACGTGGTAGCCGTTGCGGCCGTGCAGCAGGGACGCGAAGGCCTCGGTGACCGAGGAGACGACGCCCGCGCGGACGAGGGCCTGGGCCAGGTGCGGGCGGCCCGCCGGGACGTCGTCGGGGAGGTCGGCGAGGAGGGTGTCGCCGTCGACCGGGTAGCCGTCGGCGGCCATGCGGTCGGCGATGGTGTGCAGGCGGGAGCGGCGTTCGGCCCTGGTGCGGGCGTACTCGGCGACCACGGCCTCGGCCTCGGGGTCGAACAGGTAGGCGAGCAGGTGCACCGTGCAGCGGCCGCCGCGGCCGTCCGGGGAGACGCAGGTCAGTTCGGCGCCGCGGACGAGGGTGAGGCCGGGCGGGAGGGCGGCTTCGGCGTCGGCCCAACCCGCGGTGGTGTCGTGGTCGGTGATGGCGACCGCGTCCAAGCCCGCCCGCGCGGCGGCGGCGACGAGTTCGGCGGGGCTGTCCGTGCCGTCGGACGCGGTGGAGTGGCAGTGGAGGTCGATCCGCACTGGGCCAGTCTCGCCGATGGGTGGTCCCGTGGAGAAACCGGTGACCGAGCACATGCGCCGGGAGCCGTGTTCGCGCTCACGGCGGCGACGGCGCGGCAGCGGTCGGACACGCGCCGCGGACCGCTGCCGACGACCACCGCCGAGGGCAGTCCGGGCGCGGCAGCACGCCCGCGAAGCCACGCGTCGGGAGGTCAGCAGGCAGGCAGCGCGCCCGCGAAGCCACACCGGCAGCCACCGCCCAGGGCCTGTCCTCGAAGCCCGCCTGCCACCCCCCTACCGCAGGCGGGCCACGGAAGATCCCGGCTCCGAGGACACCACCCACGTCCGAGCACGTGCGGGCACACCCCGCGTGCCCGGTGGCCCGAGGGCCTCGGGGCAGCGGGGTCAGGCGACCGGGTTCTTCTTGCGGCCGACCCGGGCCAGGCGCTGGGCCTTGATCATGGAGAAGCGCTCGGCCTGGGCCTTCTTGTCGCCGAACACCAGCTCGGAGATGGCGTCGTTGACCTGTTCCGGGCGGGGGAGGTAGTCGATCTGGTTGAGCGCCTGGATCTGACCGGCGGACTCGACCACGATCGTCCCGTAGCCGAGCACGCGGCCGGGGACGGTGCGCTTGAAGGTGAGGTCGGTGACCTTGCCGATGGGCATCATCAGCACCCGGGTGGTGAACACGCCCGTGGTCATCATGAAGCGCTTGTCCGTCACCACGATGCGCTCCACCCACCAGGAGATGACCTGGTAGGTGAAGCGCAGCAGCACCGCCAGTGCGACGTACCAGAGGATGTTCTGCACCAGCCACATGGACGGGGGCAGGATGTAGGAGATCATCACGCACACCGCGAGCAGCGCGACGGCCTCGAACACCTCCCACGCCAGGCTGGCCCAGTGCCTGCGCACCCGGATGACCCGGCGTTCGGAGTCGAGCAGGTACTCGTCTGGGTCCCTGGGTGCGAACATACGTCGACTTTACCGCTCTAGCCCTGGAAAACGGTGCGGACGAAGGTGATCACTGCTTCGGCACCCTCGCGCAGTGTCTGGATGATGGAGTTGACGATCCCCGCCGACTGGACCGGCTGCGTGACGAGGAAGAAGATGAGCAACGCTGCCCCAGTCAAGATCAGAACCTTCTTGACGTCCACTGCGATCTACCCCGTTCCGTGTACGCACGCCGGATGGCGCCCCTGTTGAAAACCGTTGTACCGCATACGGCGGCGGATCGGGAGCCTAGTCAGGCGCTTGGGGCAACGCGCAGCGTCACACCCGCGGTACAGCTACGCTCCGTGGTGGTGACGGCATTTCACGTTCGACGGATCAGGTGTGTGGGTGCACTGATCGGAGATGATCGGGGAAGGCTACTGCTGGTGCGCCGGGGGCGCGAGCCCGGGCGCGGCCTGTGGTCGGTACCAGGTGGGAAGGTGGAGCCGGGGGAATCGGACGCCGAGGCGGTGGTCCGCGAGACCCGGGAGGAGACGGGGCTCGAGGTGGTGCCGGGGCGGCTCGTGGGGTCGGTGCTGCGAGACGCCCCGAACGGCGTCTTCCACATCCACGACTATGCCTGCGTGGTGACTGGCGGTGATCTTCGGGCCGGTGATGACGCCGACGACGTCCAGTGGGTGGACCTTGCGATCTTCACCACATTGGAACGGGACGACCTGCTTGTGGAGCAGTTGGCGGACACGCTGCGTGGCTGGAACGTGCTGCCGCGTTGATCGGAAGCCGCCGGTCAGGCGAGCCAGGTCATCCGTTCGCCGTGCATGGCGGTCCGGGCGAGGGCGACGGCATTCGGGCGACCGGCCTCCCACGTGGTGAGGCCGAGGACGCCGAACGCCGGGGTGTCGGGGGCGGGCACGAGGTCGTCGCGGTCCGGCAGGACCTCGGCGAGGCCTGCCGCGTAGGCCTCCTGGCTGATCCACCACAGCGGGCGGGTGGCGGCCAGCCGGGCCAGGGCGTCGACGAACGCGGTGCGGTCGGCGGCGGCCAGGTAGGTGAGTACGTGGCTGGTGATGACGACCAGCGGGGTGTTCTCGGGGATGCGGGCGGCGGCGGTGGCGAGGTCGGCGACGGCGTCGCCGGTGACGAACTCCGGGGGGTTCTTGCGCTGCACGGCGGCGGCGGTGCTGAACAGCCGCCTGCGCTCGGGCTGGTCGGCCCAGATGCAGGCTTCGAGCCAGGCGGCGGCGTCCTCGTCGGCGAGGTCGACCGGGGCCCGGTCGAGGCCGATCCTGGCGGCGACGGCGAGCTTCTTGGGGATGACCGGCATGGTGGCGCCGGGGGCGAGTTCGAGGGCGCAGTGCAGGCCGAGGGCGGCCTTGGGCGGTCCGGCGGCGATCTGGCCCGCGGTGGCGGTCTGGTAGCGGTAGGCGTACCGGTCGAGGTTGAGCAGCAGGCCGCCGCTGCACCCGACCTCCAGCAGCCCGAGCGGGGCCTTGGCCCGCTTGGCGGCGAGGGCGACGGCCGGGTAGAGCAGGGCGGCGCGGCGGACCTCGTTGGTCTGGGTGGTGTGCGCGGCGACGAGGGCGCGGATCTTGTCGGCGCGGTCGAGCACGAACGAGCGCCACAGCGGCCAGGTGCCCGCGTCGAGGCCGTAGCTGCCACCCAGGGAGGGGTAGTAGTTCACCAGTTCGTGGAAGGGCTCGGCCTGCAGGGCGCGGTGCACGGCGGCCAGCAGCAGCGTGGGGTGCGGGTGGGGGCCGGTGGCGGCGGTGAGCAGGGCGGCGACGTCGGGGTCGTCGGCGGCCCGGGTGGCGAGGTGCTCGTAGAGCGGGGATTCCCCCGCGGCCTCGTGCCGGGCGAAGCGCCGCAACCGGGTCCTGATGTCGTCCAGGGGATCGGTCACGGCGCTTCCTCCGTCTGCTACGCCTTCGGTTCGGGGCGGCCCGGCTGTTCGCCGCCGCGGGCCTCGCCGTAGGACTGCTTGGGCACCATCACCTTGCGGCGGAAGATGCAAACTACCGTGCCGTCCTGCTTGTACCCGCGGGTTTCGACGTAGACCACGCCGCGGTCGTCCTTGGACTTGGACGGGGTCTTGTCGAGGACCTCGGTCTCACCGTAGATGGTGTCGCCGTGGAAGGTGGGCTTCACGTGCCGGAGGGACTCGATCTCCAGGTTGGCGATGGCCTTGCCGGAGACGTCGGGCACGGACATGCCCAGCAGCAGCGAGTAGATGTAGTTGCCCACGACGACGTTCTTGCCGAAGTCGGTGGTGTTCTCCGCGTAGTTGACGTCCATGTGCAGCGGGTGGTGGTTCATGGTGATCAGGCAGAACAGGTGGTCGTCGTACTCGGTGACCGTCTTGCCCGGCCAGTGCTTGTAGACCGCGCCGACCTCGAACTCCTCGTAGTACCGCCCGAACTGCACTGTTCCTCCAACGTGGGTGGCCGGACCACAAGTGACCGGCGGGTAACCGCACTGTGACCGCACCTCGCCCGGTGCGCAACCGGTGTGTGAGGGAGCGCATTCGGCGCCGCCCGCGCACCGTTTTCCCGGCCCGACCTCGGTTCCGGCCCGCCGTGGAGTACTCTGGCACCCCGGTGGGCCCCACATGCGGTGGCGGCTGCCTCGGCCAGGGGAGGTGAGGACGCATGAGCGACCCGCATGGTCATGACAACGCGACCGGTTGCAGTAGTACCCGCGTCCCCTCCGAAGGTGTGCTCCGCTAAGGACTCCACCGCCGTTTCGGCAGGGACGCTCCGCTCCGGGGCGCCTGTCCGGGCTCCTCGGTTTCCGTAGCGTCGGACACCACCCCGCTGTTGACCGGGTGGTGTTGGCTGGAGGTCCCGTCGATGCCTTCCATTCCCTCGTTCAGCGGCCTGCGGGGCCGTGGTTCGAAGTCGCCCGCCCGCCCGGCCGCGCCGGTCGCGGTGCCGCTGTCGGCGTACGTGGTCGACTGCGCGGTGTACGTCGACGGTGCGCGGCTGCCCGGGCGGTGGACGCACGTGGCGGCGGTGGCCGAGGTGCGCAGGCGGGGCGAGGGGTTCGTCTGGATCGGGTTGCACGAGCCGGACGAGCGGCAGATCCAGGGCGTGGCGGAGACGTTCGGGTTGCACGAGCTGGCGGTGGAGGACGCGGTGCACGCGCACCAGCGGCCGAAGCTGGAGCGCTACGACGACAACCTGTTCATGGTGCTCAAGACGGTGCGGTACGTGGAGCACGAGTCGCCGACGTCGGCGAACGAGATCGTGGAGACCGGCGAGATCATGGTCTTCCTCGGGGCCGACTACATCGTGACGGTGCGGCACGGGAAGCACTCGGCGCTGCACACGCTGCGCGAGGAGCTGGAGGCCTCGGCGGAGCGGATGCGCGGTGGGCCTGCCGCGGTGCTGCACGGCATCGCCGACCACGTGGTGGACACCTACCTGGCGGTGACCGAGGCGTTCGAGAACGACATCGATGAGATCGAGAAGGCGGTGTTCGCGCCGCGCAGCCCGGTCAGCGCCGAGCAGATGTACCTGATGAAGCGGGAGATCCTGGAGCTGCGCCGGGCGGTGATGCCGTTGGCGAACCCGTTGCGGCGCCTGGCGGAGGGGTGTTCGCCGCTGGTCCCGGAGCAGGTGCGGTCCTACTTCCGCGACGTGGACGACCACCTGACGACGGTGTCGGAGCGCGTGACCAGCTTCGACGAGCTGCTGACGACCCTGGTGGACGCGACGCTGGCGAAGATCTCGTTGCAGCAGAACGGCGACATGCGCAAGATCACGTCGTGGGCGGCGATCATCGCCATCCCGACGATGGGGGTCGGGGTCTACGGCATGAACTTCGACTACATGCCGGAACTGCACTGGCGCTTCGGCTACCCGCTGATCATGGGGATCATCTTCCTGGGCTGCCTGGTGCTGTACCGCATCTTCCGCAAGAACCGATGGCTCTAGCGGGGTCTTCCCCGCGCACCCGGACCCCGTTCACCCCTCGATGGGAGGTTGCCCCCCATGACCCGGTACCTGAGCAGTGCGAAGTTCTGGCTCCTCGCGGTGATCATCACGTGGATCACGGTGGTGACCGTGCTGATCTCGGAGAGCCCCGTCGGCGGCTGAGTCCGCCGGTGGACGCCGTCGACGTGGAGCGCGTGGCCCGGCTGGAGCAGGAGCGCTGGGCCGGGGCCGCTGTGTCCATTCAGGACATCGCGGCTGATCGGCCCGCGGACACCGCCGGGCCGGACGGGTGGCAGGCGTACTGGCCCCTGGGGTCGGACCGGCCCACCGCGGGCACCGGGTCGCGGCTGTTGCGGTTCCGGGGGATCTCGGCGGCCGGGACCGTGCTGGTGTTCCGGTTCACCTGGCTGGACCGGCCGGACCCGCCGGAGTACCTGCTGCACGTCGACCTGCGCGACGTCCGGCCCGGTGACGTGGACAGCGCGTCGGTGCGGCTGCTGGAGCGGGTGGAGTTCCTCACCGCGGCACCCGGGTGGCCGGACGCGCTCACCGCGGCGGTGTCGGACCGCGTGTCGCTCGTGCTGCCGCCGCGGTAGGCGCGCGTCAGCGGGCGCGGGCGGCGAGGGAGCGCAGCTCGGCGCGCAGCTCGTCGACGCCGAGCGGGTTGACGCTCATCCAGTCGGGGTCCTCGGTGGCCAGGCGGTAGCGGCCGCGCGGGGTGTCGACCCAGCGCAGCTCCTCGCCGGTGCGGTGCCACTGGTCCTCGGTCTCGTCGCGGTGGGCGAGACCGGCCTGGCCGCTGCCGACGACGGGTTGCAGGGAGGCGACCATGCGGCGGGCGACGGTCTCGTCGATGCCGTGCTCGCGCAGGAGGGTGTCGAGTTCGTCCTGGGTCATCGGGCGGGGTTCGACATCGGCGTCCGGGTCGTCCGGGTCGTCGGGCAGGCGGGTGAGCATCACCTCGAACGCCGACCGCAGGGCGCGCTTGGGCAGGGTGAACGGCGCCGTGCGGGGGGCTTCCGCGCGCGGCACCAGGTGCGCCAACCGGCTGACCGCCTCGTCGACGGAGGCGGCGTGCATCCGCACCACGCCGAACGGTTCGGCCTCGTCCTGGGTGACCAGCAGCGCCTCGTCCTTGGCGACGAGCACGGCCACCCCGAGCCTGCCCAGGTCCTCCCGGTCGACCACCAGGTCCAGGACCCCGGTGCAGGCGCGCAGCAGGTAGACGAACTCCTCGGCCACGCCGAGCGGGCCCCGCTCGTCGGCGAGGTCCCGTTCGATCAGGGTGACCGCGGCGCCGTGGAACAGCACGTCGCGCTCCTCGCGCGAGGCGGCGGCGCTGGGCAGGTCCAGCGGGAACGGCGCGGCCACCTCGGCGAAGGTGCACAGCAGGTCGACCTCGACCGGGTGCAGGGCGACGCCCGCCCGCGTGCGCAGCTCCATCGGCGTGGTCAGGACTCGTTGCGGAAGCGGGTGGCGGAGCTGTCGTCGCTCTGGGCGTAGTCGGCGGCCGACTTCTCCGCGCTGGCCACGAACTCCTCCATCCGCTTGAGGGCGCCCTCCAGCTGCCCGCGCAGGCCGGTCTCGCCACCGAGGCGTTCGGTGAACTTCTCCGCCAGCTCCTGCCCGACCGGGCTGGTGCCCAGCATCGGCAGGTACGCGGGGGTGGCCAGTTCGGCCACGTCGGCGAAGATGGCGTCGAGGTCGGCGCGCACCTCCTCCACGGCGGCGGCGAACTCGCGGATCTGCGCGGGTTCCACCTGCCACCCGTCGGCTCCGGTGACGGCGTCGGGGTCGTCGACGTACACGGGGGACCCTCCCTTTCCCTACAGGCCGATGACCGGCGGCGCGGACTTCATGTCGGACGTGGTGAACGGGTCTGCCTCGATCGGGACGCGCCTGCGGTGCTCCCCGTCCTCCTCGCGGTCGCGGGCGGACCCGCCCGCGCCGGTGCCGTAGCCGGACCCGGCGCGGCCGTGCTCCTCGGCGAACCCGGTGGCCCGCCCGAAGCGGCCGGGCTTGCCGTTGCGGTGCGCCTCGTCGTCGGGGAGCACGGTGGCGCCGCGGGCACCGCCGCGGCCGCCGCGGCGGTTCTCCTCGTCCTCGGGGAGCAGCGACCCGCCGCGGGCACCGACCCGGCCGGTGCGGCGGCGCTCCTCCTCGTCGGGCAGCAGGGTGCCGCCGCGCAGGCCCGCGCGGTTCTTGCGGCGGGTCTCCTCGTCGTCGTCGAACAGGCCGCCGCCGCGACCGGTGCCCCGGCCCGCGCCGACGCCGCCCCGGCCGCCGCGCCCGGTGGTCGCG
>NZ_JAJCXD010000148.1:0-1995 GCF_021056305.1 Actinokineospora sp. PR83 | reverse complement strand
CGCCTGGGGCCCCTGGGCGGGGACGGGCATGGCGCACGCCGCCGGGGAGCTGGCCGGGCTCGGCCGCCTCGGCCTGCGCCCGCTCGACCCCGACCGCGCCGCGCGCGCCCTGCTGCGCGAACTCGGCGGCACCGACCCCGTCGTCGTGCTCGCCGACGTCGACTGGGCGGCCTTCCACCGCGCCTTCACCGCCCGCCGCCCGTCGCCGCTGCTGTCCGGCCTGGTCAGCGCGCCGGAGCCGGTGGTGGCCACCGCCCCGACCGACCTCACCCCGGCCCAGGCCGTCAAGCTCGTCCGCGCGCTGGCCGCGGAGGTGCTCGGCCACGCCGACGCCACGGCCGTGGGCGCCGACACCGCCTTCCGCGACCTCGGCTTCGACTCGTTGACCGCCGTCGAGCTGCGCGACCGCGTCGCCGGGGCCACCGGTGTGCGCCTGCCCGCGACCGTCGTGTTCGACGAGCCCACCCCGCACCGCCTCGCCGCGCTGCTCACCGGCGACGACCGCGCCGGGGCCGCCCCGGCGCCCACTGCGGCGGCCCCCGACGACGACCCGGTGGTCATCGTCGGCGGCGCCTGCCGCTACCCGGGCGGCGTCACCTCCCCGGACGAGCTGTGGCAGCTCGTCCTCGACGGCACCGACGCCATCGGCCCGCTGCCCACCGACCGCGGCTGGCCCGCCGACCTGCACCACCCCGACCCCGACCACCCCGGCACCTCGCTGGCCCGCCACGGCGGCTTCCTCGACGGCGCAGCCGGGTTCGACGCGGCGTTCTTCGGCATCAGCCCGCGCGAGGCGCTGGCGATGGACCCGCAGCAGCGGCACCTGCTGGAGGTGTCCTGGGAGGCGCTGGAGCACGCGGGCATCGACCCGCACGCCCTGCGCGGCAGCCGCACCGGCGTGTTCGCCGGAGCCAACCCCAACGACTACGCCGCCGTGCTCGCCGCGGCAGGCGAGGACGTGGGCGGGCACCTCGGCGTCGGCAACGCCCCCAGCGTGCTCTCCGGGCGCATCGCCTACACCCTCGGGCTGGAGGGCCCGGCGCTCAGCGTCGACACCGCGTGCTCGTCGTCGCTGGTCGCCCTGCACCTGGCCACCCGGGCGCTGCGCGCGGGCGAGTGCGACCTCGCACTGGCGGGCGCCGCGACGATCATGTCCACCCCCGGCGTGCTGGTGGAGTTCACCCGGCAGCGGGCGATGTCCCCGGACGGCCGGTGCCGGGCGTTCGGCGCGGGCGCCGACGGCACCGGCTGGTCCGAGGGCGTCGGGGTGCTCGTGCTCGCCCGCCGCTCGACCGCGGAGGCCAACGGCTACCCGGTGCTGGCCGTGGTGCGCGGCACCGCGGTCAACTCCGACGGCGCCTCCAACGGGCTCACCGCCCCCAGCGGCAAGTCCCAGCAGCGCGTCATCCGCGCCGCCCTCGCCGACGCGGGCCTGTCACCGTCCGATGTGGACGCCGTGGAGGCGCACGGCACCGGCACCGCGCTGGGCGACCCCATCGAGGCCGAGGCGCTGCTCGCCGTCTACGGCCAGGACCGCGCCGAGCCGCTGCGCCTGGGCTCGCTCAAGTCCAACATCGGCCACACCCAGGCCGCGGCGGGCGTCGGCGGCGTGCTCAAGGCCGTGTGGGCGATGCGCCACGGACTGCTCCCGCGCACCCTGCACGCCGAGCGGCCCAGCCCGCACGTGGACTGGAGCTCCGGGCGCGTCGAGCTGCTGACCGAGCCGGTGGCGTGGCCCGAGACCGGCCGCCCCCGCCGCGCGGGCGTGTCCTCGTTCGGGTTCAGCGGCACCAACGCCCACGTCATCCTGGAGCAGCCGCCCGCCGCCGCTGAGCGCGCCCCCGGTGCCGGGCAGGCGTTCCCGGTGCACGCGCTGCCGCTGTCGGCGGCCAGCCCGACCGCGCTGGCCGTGGTCGCCCAGCGGGCCGCCGGGCTGCTCGACGACCCGGCCGCGCTCGCCGCCGCGCTGGCCGACACCCGCGCCGACCTGGCCCA
>NZ_JAJCXD010000147.1:0-3416 GCF_021056305.1 Actinokineospora sp. PR83 | reverse complement strand
GCCCACCGGGTCCGCCGGGACCGCTCGGCCCACCGGGTCCGCCCGGGCCCCCGGGTCCGCCCGGGCCGCCGGGTCCGCCCGGGCCGCCGGGTCCCCCGGGTCCGCCCGGTCTGCCGGGGCCACCGCCCGGACCCCCGGGGCCGCCGGGGCGCGGCGGCTGTCCAGGCGGTGGCGTCCTGCCCTGTCGTGGCGGAGTGGTCACGGACATCCGATCGGTCTCTTCCCCTCATCGGTGCTGCTCGGCGCCTGCGCGGTCCCGGGTTTTCCACAGGTTGGCGCAAGACCCGCGTACGGCCGGAGCCGTACGGCTATCCTGCGGAACGGTACCGCGACGGGGAGAGCAGCAGGCCGAGAATGCCATCAACACCAACGACGAAGTCTCAGGTCCAGGCATACCGCTTCGTGCTGCGCCGGATGCAGTCCGCGCTCGTGCGCAAGGACGCGGTCATGCTGCACGACCCGATGCGCACGCACTCGCGGGCCACCATCGTCGGGGTCTGCATCGCCGCCATCATCTGCGTCGGGTTCCTCGTCGTCGGCCTGCTCAACCCGACCGGCAAGGCGCCGGAGAACACCGGCATCATCATCGGCAAGCCCTCCGGCGCGGTCTACGTGAAGTGGAAGGACCCGAACAAGGGCGACGTCCTGATCCCCACGTTCAACCTGGCCTCGGCCCGGCTGCTGATGCTCGCCCGCAGCTCCTCCGGCCAGAACCAGGCCCCGGGCAGCAACACCGACGCGGGCGGCGGCGGTCAGGTCGTGCAGCCCGAGGTGGTCCCGGACGACAAGCTCATCGGCCTCCCGCGCGAGCGCCTCACCGGCATCCAGGACGGCCCCCAGTTCCTCCCCGGCTCCGAGGCCGAGCGGATCAGCGCCAACTGGGCGGTCTGCGACGCCTACCAGAACGACCCCGCGCTCAAGCCGGGGGCGAACGAGGACAAGATCAAGACCAGCGTGATCGGCGGGGTCGCCGACCTCGGCCCCGAGCTGTCCGAGTCGGAGTCGCTGCTGGTCCGCGACCCCCGGGACAACAAGACCTACCTGGTCTACCGCAAGCCCGCCACGGCGAACGTCCCCAACGCCGACACGGTGCGCGCCGAGGTCGACACGACCAGCCGCAGCATCAAGGACGTGCTCAGCCTGGAGACCAGGAACAAGGGCACCGAGCGCAACATCACCCCCGGCCTGCTCAACGCCATCCCCCCGGTCGCGCCACTGAGCGCACCCACCATCCCCGGCGTGGGCGGTCGCACCGCGGACGGGTTCGAGGTGGGCTCGATCCTGGAGGTCGAGCGCGCCGGGCGGATCCTCGAGTACTACGTGGTCCTGCAGGACGGGGTCCAGCAGATCAAGCGGTCCACCGCCGACCTGATCCGCTTCACCACCAAGGCGGGCGGTGCCGAGATCCAGCAGGTCGGCCCGGCCGAACTGCCCGCCAAGAGCCCCAAGGGGGCGGTCACCGACTCGTCGTTCCCGGTGCAGGTGCCCGAGGTGCTCGACCCGATCAACTCCCCGGTCGCCTGCCTGGGCTGGGGCCTGGTCGGCGAGGGCCAGGACGCCGACCAGCAGACCAAGGTGCACGTCGGCAAGCGCTTGCCGATCGACCGGTTCAACGCCGACGGCGAGCCCGCCACCATCCCGATCACCAGCCCGGGCAGCGCGCAGATCCGGATCGACTCGTTCTACATGCCGCCGGGCAAGGCGGCGGTGGTGCGCGGGGCGACGAACCGGATGAACTTCCAGACCGGCCCGATCTACCTGATCTCCGACCGCGGCGTGAAGTACGGGGTGCCCGACGCCCGCAGCGCCCACGCCCTGGGCCTGGACAACCAGCTACCCGCCCCGGTGTCCATCATGCAGTTGCTGCCCGACGGCGCCTCGCTGAGCACCACCGACGTGCTCCAGACCTACGACACGGTGCCGGTCGAGCCGGGTCTGTTCCCGTCGGCCGCGGCCAACCCGGCGGGCGGGGGCTGACCGGACGCCCCGGCGGGCGGCTGATCGGTGGTCACGGGAACCGGGCGCCGACGACTACCGTCACACCGGTGAGCAACGCCCCGTGACCGAGGAGGTGCGCACCCGATGGCCACGATCAAGGTCGACCCCACCTGGGTGAGCCAGTACGCGTACAACGTCGGCGAGGCGGCCGAGGTCCTGGCCGAGGGCGCGGCCGTGCTGCGCACCGCGCCGCTCACCTCGGAGACCTTCGGCACCCTGGGCGACGCCGTCCGGGTCACCGAGTCCTACCTGCGCGCAGCCGAGGCGCTGCGCACCCAGCTCAGCCGGGGTGTCGAGGCGCTCAAGTCCGCCTCCACCAGCCTCACCCAGGTCGCCGAGAAGTACGAGTCCTCCGACGGCGACGGCGTCGCGTCCATCAACCGCAGCGGCCAGGCCTGAGAGGGGCGACCATGCGCACGCGAGAGCCCGCCGACGGCGCGGCAGGCCTGGCGGGCCTGTCCGCCGACCCCGCCTCGGGCGGGTGGCAGTCCCGCCCGATCAGCGCCGCCCTCGACGCCGGTGAGGCGGGCCTGTCCAGCGCCGTCCCCCCGGGCACCCGCGCCCAGCCGTCGCCGCTCGCCCCGGTCGCCACCCCCACCCCGCGCCCCAGCCAGGCCCAGGGCGGTCGTGACGGCGCGCAGATCCAGTCCGACCTCTCGGCATACCTGGACTTCCTGAGCGCGCTGTGCGCGGAACTGGGCATCCCCGACCCGGTCCAGGAGTACTTCGCCCCGGTCGTCGGCCGGTGGAGCGACATGCACGCCGAGGCCGACCGCTGGCGGGCGGTGGGCGCGGTGGCCGAGGTCGTCACCGAGGGCCTCACCCAGCCCCTCGGCGGCCTCGACGCCGCCTGGCAGGGCGCCGACGCCGAGTCCTTCATCGACTACGTCAACCGCGTCGGCCTCGCGGGCCACGACATGGCCGACGCCATGATCACCATGGGCGAGGTCCTCGACACCACCGCCGACGGCCTCCGCCAGGTCGTCGAGGACATGGCGGGCGTCCTGGTGGAGATGGCCGAGACCACGTCGCAGGCCATGTCCGGCCCGGTGCGGGGCGAGGAGCGCACCCGCCAGTACCTCGACCAGATGCGCCGCCCCACCCGCGAGCTGTTCGAGGCCACCCGCCAGGTCCTCGAAGCCCTGGTCAGGCTGTGCGAGGGCGTCGACGGCTCCCAGGTCTTCGACAAGATCACCATGGCGCACACCTTCCCCGAGGAGAACTGGGGCATCGCCGCCGAAGTCCCCCCGGTCGACGTCCCCGCGGCCGTCACCCCCGCCGCCGCGACCCCGGAGTCCCCTGGCGGCGGCGCGGGCCCGGGCAGCGGCGGCTTCGGCGGTGGCGGTGGTGGTTTCGGCGGCGGCGGCGCGGGCCTCGGCGGCGGCGCGGCCTCCCCGGCCACCCCGCTGAGCGCGGGC
>NZ_JAJCXD010000146.1:0-3909 GCF_021056305.1 Actinokineospora sp. PR83 | reverse complement strand
CCGCGGTGGGGCCGGGGCCCAGCGGCACGGCCTCGGCACCGGCGTCGGCCAGCCAGGCCGCCACGAGCCGCCCGCGCGGGGAGTCCACGTCGGTGACCAGGACCCGGCCGCGGGGCCGCCACGGCTCGGCGCCCGCGGGCAGCGGGGCGGGCACCAGGCGGCGGGCCTCGACCCCGCCGCGGCCGATGAGGACCTGGTCCTCGCCGTGGTCGCAGTCGAGGACGGCGGCGAGCCGGTCGAGCGCGGCGGGGTCGGGGTCCTCGGGTAGCTGGACCATGCCCGCCCAGGTCTGCGAGGACTCGATGGCGGCGGTGCGCCCGACGGCCCACAGGGCGGCCGGGTCGGGGCCGACGGTGGCCGTCCACACCTGGCACTCGGGGTGGGTGGCGACGAAGCGCAGGGTGGAGCCGAACGGGTCGGCGCCCAGCGGCAGGAACGACAGCACGGGGCGGGCGCTGTCGAGCGGCACGTCGGACACCGCCTCCGCACCCAGCCGATCGGCGGCCGCGCGGACCCAGGGGTGGTCGGCCCGCTCCGGCGGGGCCAGGACCAGCCACGGCCTGCGGTCGTGGGCGGGGCCGGGGTCGACCGGCAGCCAGGCGACGCGGTAGCGGGCGGCCTCGACCGCGGAGTCCCGTTCGCGCCCGCTGCGCCAGGCGGCCAGCGCGGGCAGCACGGCGGCGACGGCGTCGGGCTCGGCATCGATGAGGTCGGCCACCGCGGCGGGGTCGGCGGCGCGCACGGCGGCCCACAGGTCGGCGTCGGGCTCGGGCGCGGCCTGCGGGGCGGGGGCGGGCTTGGGCCAGAACGCCTTGCGCTGGAAGGCGTAGGTGGGCAGCGGGACCGGGCGCGCGCCGGGCAGGGCGACGGCCCAGTCCACGGTGGCGCCGGTGGCGTGCAGGAAGCCGAGGGCCGCGGCCAGGGCGGGGGCCTCGTCGGCGCGCACAGCGGGGACGCAGGGCAGGTCGTCGGAGCGGGTCAGGGCGGTGAGCACGGCGTCGGGGCCGACCTCGACGGCGCGGCCGACGCCGAGGCCGGGCAGGTGCGCGACGGCGTCGGCGTAGCGGACCGCGTCGCGGGCGTTGCGCACCCAGTGCTCGACGTCGAGGACTTCGGCGGTGACGGGCCCGCCGGTCACCGTGGACACCAGCGTCCTGGTGGGTGGGGCGAACTCGACCCCGCGCAGGACCTCGCGGTACTCGTCCAGGACCGGGTCGATGAGCGCGGAGTGGAAGGCGTGGCTGACCGGGAGCTCCTTGGAGCGGAAGCCCGCCGCCGCGGCGCGGACGGTGTCGGCGTCGCCGGAGAGCACCACCGACTCCGGCCCGTTGACCGCGGCGAGGCTGACCCCCGCGCCCAGCAGCGGCGCCACCTCGGCCTCGGAGGCCACGACGGCGACCATCGCGCCGGTCTCGGGCAACGCGTCCATCAGCGCGCCGCGGGCGGCGACGAGCGCGCACGCGTCGCGCAGCGACAGCACGCCCGCGAGGTGGGCGGCGGCGATCTCGCCCACCGAGTGCCCGATGAGCACGTCGGGGCGCACGCCC
The DNA here is from genome assembly GCF_021056305.1 of Actinokineospora sp. PR83. Taxonomy (NCBI): domain Bacteria; kingdom Bacillati; phylum Actinomycetota; class Actinomycetes; order Pseudonocardiales; family Pseudonocardiaceae; genus Actinokineospora; species Actinokineospora sp. PR83. The sequence continues at coordinate 2,362 of NZ_JAJCXD010000146.1, read as the reverse complement.
CAGGACTCCAGGGTGCGGGCCGTGGCGACGGAGACGGCGAACAGGCCCGGCTGGGCGATCCGCGTCCGGTCGACGGGGCCACCGGCGGCCAGCACCGCGCGCACGTCGGGCGGGAAGCAGTCGAGCACCTCGGCCCAGGCGGCGGCGAAGGCGGGGAACGCCGCGGCCAAGCCCAGGCCCATCCCGGCGCGCTGCGCGCCTTGGCCGCTGCACAGGAACGCGGTGCGCCCGGACGCCGTGGGGACCTCCTGGCCGTCCCAGGCGGCGAGGCCCCGGGTGCCCACGACGACCGCGCTGCGGCGCAGCAGGGCGCGCGTGGTGGCCAGCGACAGCGCCACGTCGGCCTCCTCGGCCGGGTGCTCGCGCAGGTGGGCGGCGAGCCGGTCGACCTGGGCGCGCAGCGCGGCGGGGCTGTGCGCGGAGACGACGAACGGGACCGCGCCGACCGGCTCGGCGGCCGGGCGCGGCGCCTGCGCGGGCGGTTCCTCGACGATGACGTGGGCGTTGGTGCCGCTGATGCCGAACGAGGACACGCCCGCGCGGCGCACCCGCTCCCCCGGCTCCCAGGGCCGGGCCTCGGTCAGCAGCTCGACCGCGCCCGCGCTCCAGCCCACGTGCGGGGTGGGCTCGGCGGCGTGCAGGGTCCTGGGCAGCAGGCCGTGGCGCAGCGCCAGGACGACCTTGAGCACGCCGCCGACGCCGGAGGCGGCCTGGCTGTGGCCGAGGTTGGACTTGAGCGAGCCCAGCAGCAGCGGCCCGCGCCCACCGCGGGTGCGGCCGTAGGTCTCCAGCAGCGCCTGGGCCTCGATGGGGTCGCCGAGCCGGGTGCCGGTGCCGTGCGCCTCGACGGCGTCCACGTCGGACGGTTCCAGGCCCGCGTCGGCCAGCGCGCGCTGGATGACGCGGCGCTGGGCGGGCCCGTTGGGGGCGGTGAGGCCGTTGGAGGCGCCGTCGGAGTTCACCGCGGACCCGCGCACCACGGCCAGGACGGGGTGGCCGTTGGCCTCGGCGTCGGAAAGCCGTTCGAGCACGAGCACGCCCGCGCCCTCGGCCCAGCCGGTGCCGTCGGCGCCCGCGCCGAAGGCCTTGCACCGGCCGTCGGGGGCCAGCCCGCCCTGGCGGGAGAACTCCAGGAACGCCCCGGGCGTGGCCATCACGGTGACCCCGCCCGCCAGCGCGAGCGCGGACTCCCCCGAGCGCAGCGACCGCACCGCCAGGTGCAGGGCGACCAGCGACGACGAGCACGCGGTGTCGACGGTGACCGCGGGCCCTTCCAGGCCCAGGGCGTAGGCGACCCGGCCGGAGACCACGGACCCGGCGTTGCCGGTGGCGATGTGCCCGTCGACCGGCTCGCCGGAGGCCACCAGCAGCGGGGTGTAGTCCTGCCCGCTCGCGCCGACGAACACCCCGGTGGCGCTGCCGCGCAGCGCCGACGGGTCGATGCCCGCGCGCTCCAGGGCCTCCCAGGAGGTCTCCAGCAGCAGCCGCTGCTGGGGGTCCATCGCCAGCGCCTCGCGCGGGGAGATGCCGAAGAACCCGGCGTCGAAGTCACCGACGTCGTGCAGGAACCCGCCCTCGCCGGTCAGGCCCTCGGCGCCGCGCAGCGCGGCGAGGTCCCAGCCGCGGTTGGCCGGGAAGCCGGTGACGGCGTCCGCGCCGGTGCGCACCAGCTCCCACAGGTCCTCCGGGGAGCGCACGCCGCCGGGGTAGCGGCAGCCCATGCCCACCACCACGACCGGGTCCGGCTGCGCGTCCTCCAGCTCCCGCACCCGCGCGCGGGTGCGGTGCAGCTCGGTGATGACCTTCTTCAGGTACTCGCGGAGCTTGTCCGCCTCGGTCGCCGATGCGCTCACAGCAGTCCCAAGTCCTTGTCGACGATGTCGAACAGATCGCTGTCGGAGGCCTCGTCGAGGTCGAGCCCGTCGCCCTCGGCGGACTCGTTGTCGAGGGCGGCCAGCGCGCGGCGCAGCCGGGCGGCCAGCCGGGCGCGGTCGTCGCCGCCCAGGTGCAGCTCCTCGACCCTGGCCAGGCCCGCCAGCAGGCCGTCGACCTCGTCGGCCTCGGCGCCGAGCACCGCCTCCACCAGGTACCCGGCCAGCTCCTGCGGTGTCGGGTAGTCGAAGACCACCGCCGCCGACAGCACCGCGCCGGTGGCCGCGGCGAGCCGGTTGCGCAGCTCCACCGCGGTCAGCGAGTCGAACCCGACGTCGCGGAACGCCCGGTCGGCGGCGACCGCCTCCGGGCCGGGGTGGCCCAGGACGGCGGCGGCCTCGGCGCGGACCAGCTCGGTCAGCTCGGCGCGCGCCCCGGCCCGGTCGAGCGCGCCGAGCCGGGCCCGCAGCTCGGCCCCGCCACCGGCGGC
>NZ_JAJCXD010000145.1:20572-24264 GCF_021056305.1 Actinokineospora sp. PR83 | reverse complement strand
GCGGCTGGCCCGGGTGGGGGTCCCGCCGCGCGCCGCCGCGCGGGCCTGCGAGCGCGGCGGGGGCGACCACCCGCGCGACATCGGACCCACCGCCGTGCCGCAGCAGGAGGTGTGCGCCTTCGCCGCCGCCGTGGACCGGGTGGACACGGTGGTCCTCCGGGCGCTGGCCAACTCGCTGATCATCGACCATGGCGTCGTCGCGGCGTGGCAGGAGGTGTTCGTGCCGGCGCTGCGCGACCTCGGTGCGCGCTCTCGGGAGGCGACGTGCGGGGTCGACGCCGCGCGGCTGGTCGGCGAGAGCCTGAGCGACGCCTTCCGCGCGGTGCCGCCACCGCCGCCGTGCGCCGCCTTGGCCGCAGTGCTCGCCTGCGCGCCGGGCGACCCGCACACGCTGCCCTCGACGCGCCGGCGAGCGCGCTGGCCGAGCGGCACTGCCGCGTCGACCACCTGGGCGCGGCCGTCCCGGTGGGGGACCTGACGACCGCGGTGGCGCGGCGGCAACCCCCGGTGGTGCTGCTGTGGGCGTACGACGCGGAGGTGACCCGACACCTGCGGTTCCCGAAACAGCTGGACCTGGGGATGGCGGTGCCCGCGGTCGCGGGCCCCGGGTGGGCCCGGCTCCCGCCGTCACCGCACCTGCGCAGACCCCGCACGCTGGCCCAGGCCGTGGAACTCGTCGTCGCCGTGGCCCGGCACTGCCACAAGACCTGAATGGCGGGGGCGTGGCTCTGTGCTCACGCGCCGAGCGTGCTCAACGCCGTCATCCGCCACCGCCGCGCGACCTGTCGACACCCCTGCTGCCGCTCGGGAAACGCGGCACTCGGCAAGGACCGGATGATTCCACCTCCGGCCCCGCGGGGGGCGCACTGCTCCAGTCGGGCGACGCCGGTGTCGTGCCGCGCACCGCCGGCTACCCTGCGCCCATGACCTCGCCCGAGCACGCCGAGCTGGTCCGCGGCAGGCTCTCGAGTGGGCTCCGGCGCCTGCGGACCGACGCGCGGCTGACCGGGACGGCCCTGGCCGAACTGGTGGGCATCAGCCAGTCCAAGCTCTCCAAGGTCGAGACCGGCATGGCGCTGCCCACGGTGGAGGACGTCCGCCTGATCGCCCAGGAGACCGGCGCCTCGGCGCAGACCACCTCGGAACTGGTGGCCCTGGCCCACATGCTGCACACCAGCCACGAGAGCACGCGGGTGATCCTGCACCGCGGCGCCCACCGCCGCCAGCAGGAGATCAGCAGGTTCGAGGAGCGGGCCAGGTGCGCGCGCAACTTCCAGATCACCATGGTCCCCGGCCAACTGCAGACCGAGGGCTACATGCGCGGCTGCTTCCCGTCCCTGCCCGAACCCGAGGTCGACGCGGCGGTGGCGGCGCGCCGGAGCAGGCAGCGCATCCTCGACCACCCGGACAAGGAGTTCCGGTTCGCCATCGCCGAGGGCGCCATCCGCTGGTGCCGCGGAACCCCCGGGGTGATGGCCGAGCAGGTGCGGCACCTGATCGACCTGACCGGGCGCGACAACATCACCCTGGGCGTCATCCCCTGGCGCACCCCCGTCCTCGCCCAACCCCGCCACAGCTTCTACGTCTACGACGACAAGTTCGTCGGCATCAGCCTCCACTCCGCCTACACCACGCTGCGCGACCCCTCCGACGTGGCGCACTACGTGGCACTGTTCGACACACTCCACCAATCCTGCGTCCACGACGACGAAGCCCGATCCGTCCTCGGCGCGATCCTGGCGGACTACGAGGCGATGGCCTGACCACCACGCGACGAGCGCAGGACCCCGGAATTGTCGTCCTTAGTGGACGGTTTGGTGGATTCCGTCGCGCACCGCGGTCCAGCCCAGGTGGGCGCAATCGAACGGGTCGCCGCGCTTCGCCGTCACCATGCACGGGGGGGCAGCGGTAACGCGAACCGCTGTGGAGCGACTGGTGTGGTGTGACTTCGTCGAAACCGGGTTCCCGGACCACTGTCGTTCGCGTGCTCGTGGCCGCGGTGTGGTTGTTGTTCGTGGTGGCGGGCTTCGCCGGTGGTGGGTTCGCCGCGGGTCTGGCGATGCTGGGGCTGGGGCTGCTGCTGATCGGTCTCGGCGCGCTGGTCGTCGGTCGGGCCCGGTGGGCCCTGCTCCCGGACCGCAGGCGTGCGGGGCTGGCCACCGGGGTCGCGGTTGCCCTGCTGGCCGTGGGCGGGGCGATGTCACCCGCCCGCCCCGCCTCCACCCCTGCCGCGGCCGTCGACGCTCCTGCCGCGACGACCGCACCACTATCGAGTTCCACCGCTGTTCCCACCGTGGCACCCGAACCGGTGACCACCTCCGCGGCCACCCCCACGACCACCACAACGATCCCCGCGCCGCCCACCACCACCGCGGCACAGCCCGCTCCGCTCACGACCACCCAGCAGCAGGTGGCGGCTCCTCCGGCCCCGACCACTCCCGCCCGGCCGAAGACGACCGCCCGCCCACAGCCCGCCGCACCTGCCCCTGCGCCCGCTCCTGCTCCTGCTCCTGCGTGCGAACCGGCCTACCCGACGATCTGCATCCCCGTGGGAAGCCCCGACCTGGACTGCGGCGACATCCCCCACCGCCGCTTCCCGGTCCGATCTCCCGACCCGCACAGGTTCGACGGCCGCACCAAGAACGGCATCGGCTGCGAGAGCGACTGACGCCTCGGCTCGTCAACGGGCCGGAGGGGTGGTCAGCCGAGCAGGTATGCCTGGTATGGGCCGTCGCACCACCGGGCGGTCTCGCCGGTCGTTCACCGAGTCGGCCCACGGCACCGGGTGGGCCGGGCGTCCAACTGGTTGCCGGCGCCGAACGCCTCGCAGCAGCGGGGTGATCCGCGCGACGCAGGCCGCCCCGGGGCTGCGGGCGTCCGGTGTGGACGCTGTAGAGGCGCACGGGACGGGCGCCGCGATCGGCGACCCGATCACGGCTGAGGCGAGGTCTTGCGATCCCGGACCATTGGCGCGGAGGGTCCTGTCCGAGTCGACCACGCACCGGTGCCTGCCCGATCAGGAGCCCGTCGACTCGCGGGCGCGCGAGAAGACCACCGACGCGGTGGCGCCTCGCGCGCCCGAGGCCCGCCCCGCCCCGACGCTTTTCCGAGCGGGAGTTCATCTGCGCGGATCGCGCCGGTTCCATTTTCCTGGATGAAGGATTGACAGCTCCGAGTCGGTTGCTCCGTGCGTCGGCCGGTGGAGCGCTGGTATGGCTTGATCGCGGGAATTGCCCGATCGGGCAAAAGCGGCAATCGGTCATTGCCCGGTGTGGCGGAACGGAGAATTAAGCGAGGGGCGCTCGAATTGAGGTGTTTGGCCTGGCTTGCCGGGCGGGGGCGTGCTTGCAGGGGGCGAAACCGTCGTTTGAGCGGGCTTTCCGGGGCGCGTGGTGGGCGCAGTGACGCGGGCGGTGACCGGTACGACACCGTGCGCCGGCGCGCACCGCAGTCGACCACCGGTCGAGCCCGCTCGCTCCACCTGGTGCCGGAGGCGCTGCGGCAGCACGCCATAGTGTCGCCACGCTGGTGTCAGATGTGCGCGCCTGCACTCGGAATCAGCGGTTGGGCGGTAGGTCTGCCCAGCGGCGGGGGCTACCGGGTCCGGGTGGTGTCCGAGGGCTGAGTCGAAGTGGCGCCAAACAGTGTTACGCATATTGACTCACTTGCTGAATAAGGATTTCGAATGTCTT
>NZ_JAJCXD010000145.1:0-20034 GCF_021056305.1 Actinokineospora sp. PR83 | reverse complement strand
GAGGAATCTGCTCGGGATGGCGCTCAGGGCAAGACGTTGATGAGTGCGGATTTCCGGGTGGAGTTGGCGCGGGCGCAGGGGGCGGTGTTCGGCGCCGACGGGCCGCGGCACGTGGTGTTCGCGGCGGGGTTCCCGGCGGTGTGTCGTGAGGAGTTCGAGGCGACGCGGCGGGTTGCGTTGGAGGCGGGGGACCGGGTGAGCCCTGCGGCGGTGTGTCGGGCCACGCCCGAAGACGTTCTGCAGGCGTGCCGCTGCGTCTCGGGTGCCCGGCACGCCCGCATCATGATCGTGGTGCCCGCCTCGGACGAGATCGCGGACGCGATGGTGCACGGCACCGCCGCCGAGGCGTTGCGCGAGGCGGTCGGGTTGGTGCGCCTGGTGGTCGAGTCTGGGATGGACGTGGTCCCGGACGTCTGTTTCGCCGACGCGCCGCGTGGTGACGTCGCGTTGATGGCTGCGGCCGCCGACGAGCTGACCGCAGCGGGCGCGGGTTTGATCGTCATCGCCGATACGACCGGGGACATGCTGCACACGCGCGCCGGTGGGCTGTTCGCCGAGTTGCGGGCGCGGGCGGGTGCGGACGTGGTGTTCGTGACGCACCTGCACAACGACCTCGGGCTGGGCCTGGTCAATACCCTGGAGGCTGTCCGCGCCGGAGTGCGTGGCGTCTCGTCGTCGTGGTTGGGTGTGGCCGAGCGTAGCGGCATGGTCGCCACCGAACAGTTGCTGTTCTTGCTCGCGTACCGCACTGACGATTTGTTGGGCGCGGGTGCCGAGCTGTGGCATACCGCGCCGGATCTGACTCGGCTTCCGGTGATCGCCCGCATGGTCGCGGCGGAAACCGGTCTGCCGATCACTGTGACCACTCCGATTGTGGGTACCGGTGTGGGCACCATCTCGACCGGTACCCCGTTCGTGCGTCTGGCGACGTTTCAGCCGTTCGACCCGAAGGTCGTGCTCGGTATCGAGCCGACTGTCTTGCTGACTCATCTGGCCAGCGGCCGGGTGTTGCGCGCGGTGGCCTCTCGGCTTGGCTACGAGCTGAGCAGGCAGGAAACCGCTGCCGCGCTGGCGTGGGTGAAGTCGGAGGCGTTCCGCCGCAATCACCCTGTCATCTCCGACGAGGTCTTCACCGACTACCTGGACACCCTGCGCGACTCCGCGGCCGTCGCGTGAACGGCACGACTCCGACCGGCACCGCGCTGACCGGAGCACGAGACGTCCTGCGCGGGGGAGGGGCGGTGGTGCTGCCCAACCCCCACCCCCTGACCAGCGTCGTCGCCGCGACGAGCCCGGACGCGGTCAACACCGCCAAGGGCAGGCCCGCGGACCAGGCGGTCGCGCTGTGGATCGTCGACGACCACCGGTGGGCCGAGTTCGCCCCCCACACCGCCCTCGACGACCCGGCCCGAGAACTGGCGTGCACACTGCTGGTGGAGGAACTGGTCACCCTGCTGGTGCCGGTGACCGCCCACCCGGCGTGGATCGCACCCGCCACCCGGGGCGGCAAGACCCTGCTCTTCGGCGCCCGCTGGACACCCCTCACCCCGGTCTTCGACGGCATCGACGTCCTGCACGTCAGCAGCGCCAACCGCACCGGCCACCCACCGGTGGCCTCCGCCGCCCAGGCCCGGGAAACCTTCGCCGACCACGTTCACGTGCTGGACCTCGACGACGGCCGCCCCACCGAGGACCGCCGAGCGACGACCACGCTGGAACTGCGTCCGGACCGCACCCTGACCCACATCCGCCACGGCGCCCAGGACCACGCACACGGCGGCCCCGACGCCTACCTGGCCCACCTCGCGAAGAAGTACTCGCTGTCCTGTCGGAAGAACCCCCAGAGCACCCCCCACTGATACGGCTTCACGGGAGAGAACATGACGGTCGGTGTCACGCCTGAACGCGCAACCGTGATCGAAGTGCTGTCCTGTCCGGAAGGGACGGCTGGTGGTCGCTTCTTCTTCCCCGATTCCGGTGAGGTCCTCACCCGCGTCGACCTGGTCCACCGGGCCAACGGCCTCGCCGCCGAATTGCTCAGGGCAGGCGCCGGGCAGGGCGACGTGGTGGGCATCCTGCTGCCGACGACGCCCGCTTTCCTGCCGGCGCTTATCGGCACCATGTCCAGCGGCGCCGCTGCCTGCGTGCTGCCGATGCCGGCGGCGGCCCGCGACGCCGACGCGGTCGCCGACGAACTCGCCGCCCACATCCGGGCGGTGGGAATCCGCCACGTCGTGACCGGCCACCCGTTCACCGCCGTGCTCGGCCCGGTGGTCGAGCGCTGTCCCGGGCTCACCGTCATCGACGCGGGCTCCTGCCCGGTCCTGTCCCGCAGGCCGACTGACCTGGTCATCGCCGGTGGCGATCAGGCCATCGTGCAGTTCACCTCGGGCAGCACCGCCCGGCCGCGCGCGGTGTCCCTGACCCACCAGGCGGTGCTCAGCGCCGCCACAGCCCCGATCGAGCGCTGCGAGATGAGCACTGCCGACGTCGGCTACCAGTGGCTCCCGCTGTTCCACGACTTCGGCATGATCGGCTTGATGATCTCGCTGTGCGCGGGCTTCGACATGCACCTGACCACCCCGGCGACGTTCATCAAGGACCCCGCGGGAGCACTGCGCTACTTCACCGAGCACGGTGTCTCGATCTGCACCGGACCGAACTTCGCCTACGACCGGTTGGCCACCACCGCGGCGGCGGGCGACCTGCCCGGTGTCGACCTCGGCCGGTGGCGGCTCGCGCTCAACGGCGGGGAACAGGTCTCGGCGGGCACCGTCGACCGCTTCACCGAGGTGCTGGGCCGGTACGGACTGCCCGGCACGGCGATGACGCCCGCCTACGGCATGGCCGAGTTCTGCGCGGGCATCTCCATCGGCCGACCCGGCCTGGCGCCGAGCAGGGTGACCGTGGACCGCACGTCCCTGGTGGACGGTCAGCCGATTCGCACGCTCGCCGGGGGCTCCGGCTGGGAACTGGTCGGTCAGGGCCCTCCGCTGCCGGGGACGCGGGTCCGGGTCGTCGACGCGCACGGGACGGCGCTCCCGGAGGACCACGTCGGTGAGCTGGAGGTCAGCGGGACGAGCCTGATGAGCGGCTACCTGCACGACCCCGCGGCCACCGGGGAGGTCCTGCGCGGGGGGTGGCTGCGCACCGGCGACCGCGGTTTCCTGCGCGGCGGCGAGATCCACGTGTCCGGCCGGATCAAGGACATGATCATCGTCCACGGGCGCAACGTGCACGCCGAGGACGTGGAAGCGGTGGTGCGGCACGTGCCCGGCGTCTACCGGCGCCACTGCGCGGCCGTGGCCGACCACGAGAACGAACGGGTCGTCGTGGTGGTGGAGACCGTGGAACCGGATCGGGCGGCGGTCGCCGAGGCGGTCCGGCGGGCCATCGGCGAACGGCTCGGCCTGTCCGGGGCCGTGGTGCACACCGTCGCGCGCAACCAACTGCCGAGGACCACCAGCGGGAAGTGGCGGCGCGCGGAGATCCGCCGCGGGCTGCAGGCGAAGGAGGAACAGCTGTGAGCACGCAGTTCAACACGATGGGACTCCTGACCGGCCAACTGGCGCGGGTGCTGGAGATCCCCCCGGAGGGCATCCGGCCGGATGACATGCTCGCCCACCTGCCCAACGTCGACTCGCTGCGACTGCTGGACGCCGTCGCGGGCGTCGAGCAGGAGATGGGGGTGAAGGTCAACGAGGACGACCTGATCGGGGCGCGGACGGTGGCCGGGCTGGCCGCCCTGTTCGAAGGCGGGGTGCGCACGTGAAGCCGCCGACGATGCTGCGGTTGCCCAACGACGCCGACAACGTCGAGCACTACGCGGCGTTGCGAGAGGAAGCCTCCGTGCACCGGGTGGTGCTGCCCGAGGGGCCGCCGGTGTGGCTGGTGACCAGGTACGACGACGTCCGGGCCGGTCTGCGCGACGAGCGGCTGTCTTCCGATCCCCGGCTGCTGAGTTCGCCGAAGCACAAGTTCGGCGGACGGCGGATCCCCGAGGACATGCTCAGCTCCACCGGCAGGCACATGCTCAACACCGACGGCGCCGAGCACCGGCGGCTGCGTGCGCTGGTCAACGCCGAGCTGTCCTCGGGCGCCGTCACCCGCTGGCGGGCAGGCATCGAGCGGGTGGTGGGCGAACACCTCGACCGCCTGGCGGAACTCAGTCGGCAGGCGGGCGATGAGCCGGTGGACCTGATGTCCGGCTTCGCCGACCCGCTGCCCGCAAGTGTGATCGGCATGGTGGTCGGCATCGACCCCGACCGGTGGCCCGACGTGGCCCGGCTGGTGCGGCACCTGCTGTCCGACGAGCACCCCGCCAGCCCCGAGATGGTCGACTCGTACCACGAGCTGATCGACCTGATCGTGGCGACGGTCGAGCGCAAGCGCACCGACCCCGGCGACGACCTGATCTCCGCGCTGTTGTCCGCACCGGAACCCACCGGCCTCCGGGACCTGCTGAGCACGGTCATGGCGCTGTTGATCGGGGGGCCGCCCACCACCGCGACCGCCATGTCCCACGGGACCGTCGTCCTCAGCAGCAGGCCGGACCTCCTCAAGCGCGCGCTGGCCGATGACACCGAGGTCGCGACCACCGTCGAGGAACTGCTCCGGCACCACCCGCCCTTCCCGTTCGCCAACTGGCGCTTCGCGACCGAGGACGTCGAACTGGGCGGGGTCACCATCCCGAAGGACGCCACGGTGCTGCTGGCGCTGGCCGCGGCCAACCGCGATCCGCGGGCGTACGCGGACCCGGACGCGGTCTGCCCGCACCGCGAGCACGAGCCGACGCACCTCGCCTTCGGCAGCGGGACGCACCGCTGCATAGGTGCGTGGCTGGCCAGGATGGAACTCGCGGTGGCACTGCCCGCCCTGTTCCGCAGGTTCCCGCGGCTGAGCCTGGCGACCCCCGCCGACGAATTGGTCTGGACCGCGGCGGTGTTCGACCGACGACTGGAATCGCTGCCGGTGTGGCTGCACGGGAGCCCGCGGTGAAGGTGGCGGGCCGGGTGTCCATCGCCGCGGCGGCGACGTGGCTGCCCCCGGGGAGGTCCCACGCCCACGACGCGGTGCGCGCGGGAGTGCTGACCGACCTCGACTCCAGGGAGTCGATCTGCCGCGAGGTGCCGGTGGCCGACGGGCTCGCGGCGTGGGAGATGGCGTCGCGGGCATCCGCGGCGGCGCTGTCGGATGCGCGGGTACCGGCGTCGGAGGTGGATCTCCTCGGCTACGCGGGCATGTCCGCGACCGAGGAGGAACCGGCGTCGCCCGCCCACCGGCTGGCCCGGGTGGTGGGCGTCGAGCAGGGCGTCGCGGTGGGGGTGACCCAGATGTCCAGCGGCGGTGACGCCGGGCTCCACGCCGCGATCGCCACGATGCTGGTCGAGCCCGACACCCGCAACGCCCTCGTGTGCACGGGGATGAACACGGACGAACTGCCCTACGACCGGTGGCGCACCGGGCCCGAGGTGGTCCTGGGCGACGGGGGGACCGCGGTGCTGCTGTGCCGGGACCGGGGGCCGCTGCGGGTCCGTTCGCTGAGCCGGTCCGGCTGCGCGGAGTTGGAGGCGACCTTCCCGCGGTTCCACCCGTTCCGACCGATCCCGGCCGCGAGCGGCTCCGGGACGGGGTTGTTCGACCTGGTGAAGAACGCCGGGTTGATGCGCGCAACGGTGGTGCGCGCGGTGACGCGCGCGCTGGCCGACGCCGATCTGGCCGAGGTCGACCGGATCAAGGCGGTGTACGTGCCCCGGATCAGGCCCCGCACCACCGCACAGGTGATCCGGGCCGCGTTGCCCGAGGTGGTGCACGACCGCTTGGTGCTCACGGGGCAGGGAACCGGTCACCTCGGTCCCGGCGACACGCTCGCGAACCTCACCGAATTGGTGGCCGACGACCGGCTCGCCGAGGGGGACACCGCGCTGCTGATCGGCCTGGGCGCGGGCTTCACCGCGAGCGCCCTCGTAGTGGAACGCGGCTGACACCGGCGAGGTCGACCACTCCCGCACCGCGGACGGCCACTGGCCGTCGACCAGCCGGGGAGCACCTCGTCGTCCACGGGTGAGCCGATCTCCGCCGAGCGCCCGCCCAGCCTCGTGGCCGAGCGGGCGCTCGGCGCGACGGCGACAGGGAGTTCCGCACTGGCGCGGGCGGCGTCGGCAGGGTGCAGCGGGAGGTCGCGGCGGGTCCGCGAACCCCTAGTGTCCGGTGCAGGGGTGTCCCGCACGCGGGGCCACGAGTACCTTCGTGCGGGTTCATGGGGTTTTGGGAGGCCTGCTGTGGGTCGTCACTTCGCGTTCATGTGCGTTCCGGCCCACGGGCACGTGAACCCCGGGCTGCCGATCGCCGCGGAGCTCGTGCGGCGCGGCCACCGGGTCACCTACGCCACCAACGACGAGTTCGCGGGCGTGGTCGCGCGCACCGGGGCCGAGGTCGTGCGGTACCGCTCGACGGTGCCCTCGGAGGCCGACCCGGCGCAGCGGTGGCCAGAGGAGGAGCTGTCCGCGCACCGGATGTTCCTCGACGAGCTGATCTCGGTCACCCCGCAGGTCGAGGCCGCCTACGCCGATGACCTGCCGGACGCGGTGGTGCACGACGTGTGCGCCTGGCACGGGCCGGTGCTCGCGCACGCCTGGGGCGTGCCCGCGGTGCAGGTGTCGCCCACCTTCGTGCCCTACGACGGCATCGCCGAGGACTTCGGGGTCGACCCCGCGGCGCCGAAGGACCCCGTGATGGCGCGGATGGTCGAGGAGATGGCGGCGTTCCTGGTCGGCCGCGGCGTGCCGCTGACCCCCGACGAGGTCAAGTTCGCCTCGCGGCGGGGGCTGGTGATGATGCCCCGGGAGTGGCAGGTGCGCGGCGAGCGGGTCGGCCCGCAGTACACCTTCGTCGGCTCCGGCGTGCGGCCGGTCGACGACGCCGACGCGTGGCGCCCGCCGGACGACCGCAAGGTCCTGCTGGTCTCGCTCGGCTCGGCCTACAACGACAAGCTCGACTTCTACCGGCGGTGCGTGTCGGCCTTCGCCCCGCTCGACTGGCACGTGCTGCTCTCGGTCGGCCGGTTCACCGACCCGGCGGCGCTGGGCCGGGTGCCCGCGCACATCGAGGTGGTGCGGTGGGTCCCGCAGCAGCAGGTGCTCGCGCACGCCTCGGCCTTCGTCACCCACGCGGGCATGGGCTCGACGATGGAGGCGCTCTACCACGGCGTGCCGATGGTGGCCGTGCCGCAGGCGTGGGACCAGTACCTCAACGGCTACCGCATCGCCAAGACCGGGGTCGGCGCCCACCTGCCCACCTCGCAGGCCACGCCGTCGCGGCTGCGCGAGGCCGTGCTGCGGGTCTCCAGCGACCCGACCGTGCGGGCCTCGGTGGCGCGGATGCAACAGGCGGTGCGGTCCGCGGGCGGGGCCGCCGCGGCCGCCGACGCGCTGGAGGCCGAGGTGGCCGCCGCTCAGGAGCGGGTGCCGTCCAAGTAGGCCAGCACGGCCAGCACTCGGCGGTTGTCGTCGGGGGAGTCGGTGATGCCCAGCTTCGCGAAGATGCTGGTGGTGTGCTTGCTGATCGCGCCGTCGCTCAGGTGCAGGCGCTGGGCGATGGCGGCGTTGGAGCGGCCCTCGGTCATCTGCTCCAGCACCTCGCGCTCGCGCGGGGTCAGCGCGGCCAGCGGCTCCTGGCGGCTGCTGCCCGCCAGCAGCGCGGAGATCACCTCGGGGTCGAGCGCGGTGCCGCCCGCGGCGACCCGGTGCAGCGCGTCGACGAACTGGTCGCCGCCGAGCACCCGGTCCTTGAGCAGGTAGCCGATCGCGCCGTCGCCGTCGGCCAGCAGCTCGCGGGCGTAGAGCTGCTCGACGTGCTGGGAGAGCACCAGCACCGGCAGTCCGGGGGTTTCCCGGCGGGCGGCCAGCGCCGCGCGCAGCCCCTCGTCGGTGAACGACGGCGGCAGCCGCACGTCGACGATGGCCAGGTCGGGCCGGTGCCTGCGCAGCGCCTCGGCCAGGTCCTCCCCAGTTGCCACCGCCTCCACCACCTCGAAGCCGCGCGCGGTGAGCATGTGGGTCAGGCCCTCGCGCAGCAGCGGCAGGTCCTCGGCGAGCACGACACGCACGGGCGCTCCGGTTCACAGGCGGGCGGGGGTCGAGCGGGAGCTTACTGAACCGGGTGTCCGGCTCAGCCGTCCTCCCAGCTCTCGCACGGCACGCGCAGCGCGACCAGCGTCGGGCCGCCCGGCGGGCTGTCGACCGACAGGTCGCCGTCGAAGGCGCCCAGCCGCCTGCGCATCCCGCGCAGCCCGGTGCCGCGCACCGGGTCCACCCCGCCGCGGCCCTCGTCGCGGACCGAGGCGTGCAGCCAGCCGCCGTCGAAGCGCAGCTCCACCTGCGCGGCGCGCGCCCCCGAGTGCTTGGCCACGTTGGTCAGCAGTTCGCGCAGCGCGAAGTACACCGCCGACTCCACCGCCGACTCGACCCGGCCGGGGAAGTCGACCGAGACCTCCACCTCCAGCGGGGAGTCCAGCGCCAGCGCGCGCACCGCGTCGGCCAGCCCGCGCTCGGCCAGCACGGGGGGGTGGATGGTGCGCACGACCGCCCGCAGGTCGACCAGGGTCCCGGCGAGCCTGCGCCGCGCGTCGGCGACGAGCTCCTTGGCCTTGCCCGGCGCGGTGTCCACCAGCGCCTCCACCGCGTCGAGCTGCATGCCGATCGCCACCAGCCCGGCCTGGACGCCGTCGTGCAGGTCCTGCTCGATCCGGCGCAGCTCAGCGACCTGCACCCGGTTGGCGTCGTCGCGGGAGTCCGAGAGCTGGCGCACCCGTCGCGCCAGCGAGGCCGCGCCGGTCGGGCTCAGCAGCGCCGCGCCCGCCAGGCCGTAGCCGCGCAGCGCGAGGGGGGCGAGGGCGATCCCGGCCGCGGTGACGACGACCCCCGCGACCAGCCCCCACCAGGGCGGGCCGGGCCCGCCGAGCGCGGTCCACGCGAACGCCGGGTCGTAGTCGAGCCACCACCGCGTCGGCACCAGCCAGAGCCAGGGCCACACCAGGCCGAACGCCGCGTAGCCGGTGGCGGCGACCAGCAGCGCCGCCAGCGGGCCGAGCACCGGCTGCACGGCCAGCCAGACCAGGTCCCGCCAGGTGGCCGGGTCGCGCAGCACCCACTGGTGGCGCTGGGCCCTGGCCACCGGCGTGGGCGAGTCGAACAGGGTCCTGCCGAGCTGGTAGAGCCCGTCGCGGCGGGGCCGGGGCGGCTCGGGCGGCGGCAGGTAGGGGTCGGCCACTTCCCGGCCCGACCACCGGGCGATCAGCGGGCGCTGCGCCGACACCGCGGGCCGCACCACCCGCTGCGCCAGCGGCAGCACCCACGCCCCCGGCACCAGCGACAGCGCGACGAGCGCGGTCAGCACCACCGCGGGCACGGCGAACAGCGCCACGAGCACCAGTTCGGCCAGCGCCGCGACGCGGCGGCCGAGGGCGCGCACCACCCCCGCGCGCGTGCGCTCGGGCGCGGGCCCCAGCAACCGCGCCGCCCAGCGGCCGTAGAGCCGCACCGCCGCCGGTCCACACGCGATCCCCGCGGGGACGGCGAGCAGCGCCCACGGCGTCACCCAGGCGAGGGTGACCCCGCCCACCACCAGTTCCACGGGCAGCAGCGCGGTCACCGCGGCGACGAACGGGCCGCCCAGCAGGAACGCCGAATCCCGGTTGGTGGCCGGATCGCCGCTCAGCCAAGCCAAACGCCGCTGCCAGGCCACCAGGCCGGGGGAGTCGTGCAACCGGTTGCCGTAGCGGTACTGGCCGCGCGCGTTGGGGCGCGGTGGTTCCGGGGGCTCGCGGTAGGGGGTGGGCACCGGGATCCCGCACCAGCGGCGAACCCCTTGTCGTGTCAGGGATGTGAACGCCCGTGACGCGCTGATTGCCGACAGGTGGCCGAACGTCGCCGCCGCGGACGACAGCAGCAGGACAACCGGCCCGAGCAGGGCCAACGCCCCCAGTGCGGCGCCCCGCAGCCACGCCGAGGCGTACGCCGTCAGGCCGCGGTCGGTGGTGGACCCGTCCACACCGACCACCCCCTTATCGCCAACCCCTATCTTCGGACAACGCAGGCCCGTGTGCGTTCCGTTGCCCCCCGGGCAGAACGTACCTTGTCGGCGTGACCGAAGCCGTGGCAGTCGAGGACCTCCGCAAGAGCTACCCCCGCTCACCGGTCGCCGCGGTCGACGGGCTGAGCTTCTCCGTTCCGGAGGGCGAGGTCTTCGGGCTGCTCGGCCCCAACGGGGCGGGCAAGTCCACCACCGTCGGCGTGCTGACGACCCGCGTCACGCCCACCGGCGGCACCGCCAGGGTGGGCGGCGTCGACGTGCTCGCCGACCCCGCCCGCGCCCGCAAGGCGCTGGCCGTGGTGTCGCAGCGCAACAACCTCGACCGCGGCCTGACCGTGCGGCAGAACCTGCTGTTCCACGCCGCCTACCACGGGGTCGACCGGGCGAGCCGGACCGCGCTGGCCGACGAGGTGCTGGAGCGGATGGGGCTGACCGACTTCGCCTCCTCCCGGGTGGACTTCATGTCCGGCGGCCAGGCGCAGCGGGTCATGATCGCCCGCGCGCTGATGCACCGCCCGCACGTGCTGTTCCTCGACGAGCCCTCCACCGGCCTGGACCCGCAGTCGCGGCTGTTCGTCCACGACCGGGTCGTCGACCTGCGCGCCCAGGGTGTGACGGTCGTGCTGACCACGCACGACATGGACGAGGCCGAGAAGCTCTGCGACCGGATCGGCATCATCGACCACGGCAAGCTCATCGCCCTCGACACCGCTGCGGCGCTGACCAAGACCCTGCCGGGGCGCACCACCATCACCGTCTCGGTGGCCCTGCGCGGGTCCACCGGCGACGAGGTGCGCGCGGCGCTGTCCGGGGTCACCGACGTCGAGCGGGTCGAGGCGCTGGCCGAGGGCCAGTACCGGCTCTACGCGGGCGCCGACTCCGACGCCGTGCTGCCCTTCGCCCTCAAGGCGCTGGTCGACCTGAGCTGCCAGGTCACCGACCTGTCCATCGGCACGCCCAGCCTGGAGGACGTGTTCATCCACCTGACCGGCCGGGAGCTGCGATGACCCTGACCCACGACCGGCCCGCGGGCGTCGAGCCCGCCGTGCCCGCGCACACCGCGGGCGACACGCGCCGGGCGTTCCTGGCCGTGCTGAGCCGGGACGTGTTCGTCACCGGCCGCGAGCTGCCCTCGTTCCTGGCGCAGGTGGTGCTGCAACCCCTGTTCACCCTGTTCATCCTCGGCACCGTGCTCGGTGACCTGGGGTACGTCTCCGGGGAGTTCAGCCTGGTGCTGCTGCCCGGGGTGATCGCGCTGGCCGGGTTCGTCGGCGCGCTGCAGAACACCGCGCTGCCGCTGACGATCGACTTCTCCTACACCCGCGAGATCGAGGACCGGCTGCTGGCCCCGCTGCCGATGCGCTGGGTCGCGGTGGAGAAGATGGTCTTCGGCGCCTTCCGCGGCCTGATCTCGGCGCTGCTGATGATCCCGGCGGGCTACCTGCTGCTCGACCGGGTCCGGCTGCCGCTGGAGTCGGTCCCCGCGCTGCTGGGCGTGTGCGTGCTCGGCACGCTGCTCGGCGCGGCGGTGGGCATGACGCTGGGCACGTTCGTGCCCCCGCACCGCATCGACATCATGTTCGCGGTGATCCTCACCCCGATCATGTTCACCGGCGCCACCCAGTTCCCCTGGCCCGCCCTGGACTCGCTGCTCTGGTTCCAGGTGCTCAGCGCGCTCAACCCGCTGACCTACTTCAGCGAGGCGCTGCG
Source organism: Actinokineospora sp. PR83 (assembly GCF_021056305.1). Taxonomy (NCBI): domain Bacteria; kingdom Bacillati; phylum Actinomycetota; class Actinomycetes; order Pseudonocardiales; family Pseudonocardiaceae; genus Actinokineospora; species Actinokineospora sp. PR83. Next base: position 8,232 of record NZ_JAJCXD010000145.1, on the reverse strand, counting down.
CGGGCTGACCCTGGACGGGGTCGTCCCGGCGATGCCGCTGTGGGTGTCGGTGCCGGTCCTCGTGGTCGCCATCGCCGGATTCGGCATCGCCGGGGTCCGCGGATTCCGCAACCGAGCGACGGATTAACCCGCTGGTCCGGCAGGACCAATTCCACCGTGCTAGTGTTTGGCAGCCGCACCGCTGATGGAAAGGGTTCCCCGATGGGCGAGCGATGGTTGGGCCTGATCGGTTTGCTCGGATTCTTGGGATTGCTGGGGTTCGTCAACTCCTGGTTCTTCTTCTTTGCTTTCTTCTTCCTGTTCTTCTTGTTCTTCCGGCTCAAGCCGAAGGCGCGCGCCTGACGCTGTGACGAGCGCGACGGGCCCCGGCGGTGCGCCGCCGGGGCCCGTCCGCGTCCGCGGGTGCCTGTCGGGTCCTGGCCCGCTCAGACCGTGGCCAGGGCGCTTTCGACGACGTCGGCGGCCCTGGCGACCCCGCCCGCCTCGGCCATCTCGGTGGCCAGCCTTTCGATGCGGCCCGTCACGCCGGGGTCGCCCAGCACCGCCCTGGTCGCGGCCACCACGGCCGCCCCGGAGGCCTGCTCGTGGGTCAGGACCCGGGCGACACCCTGCTCGGCGAGCAGTTCCGCGGCGTACTCGTTCTCCACGTTCTGCGGCACGACCACCAGCGGGGTGCGGTGGTGCAGTGCCATCAGCGAGGTGCCGAACCCGCCGTGGCAGACGCACGCGGCCGCCTGGGCCAGCACCGCGTCGAAGGGCAGCCAGGAGTGCGCCACCACGTTCGGCGGCAGCGGGCCCAGGTCGGCCTCGATCCCGCCGAGGGCCATCACGACCCGCTCCGGGCCGCCCGCGAAGGCCTCGGCGCAGGAGCGGAAGAAGTCCGGCTTGTCGTTGAACGCCGAGCCCAGCGACACCAGCACCAGCGGCCCGTCGCCCGGCGGCGCGGTGAACCCCTCGGTCCCGGCCGGGTCCAGGCACGGGCCGACGAAGGTGAACCGCTCGTCGAAGGTCTCCCCGGCAAGCTGCGCCGACCGGGGCAGGAACACGATGTTGCGGTCCTCGACCTGGCCGAGGAAGGCGCCGAGGTCCGCGCCCGCGAGCCCGTTGTCGGCCAGTAGCTGCACCAGCCGCAGGTGGAACTCGACGAACGCGCGGTGGCGGGGGTCGACCCGGTAGCGCTGGGCGGCCAGGGCGTCCACCGAGAACCGCTCGTGCTGGGCGAACGAGGGGAACGTGCGCACCCCCGCCACGCCGAGCTCGCGGGTCAGCAGCCTGCCCGCGGCGAACATGGTCTGGTCGTGCACCAGCAGGTCGGGCCGGTCGGCGCGGAGCACCGGCGCCAGGGCGGCGAACGCCGCCTCGTTCTCCCGCAGGTAGGTCAGCGGCACCTGGGCCAGCGCCTCCGGCGACATCTGCGCGGGCGGGGGCGTCTTGGCCACGTAGGAGTCGTAGGGCACCGGCGTCGCGCCCGCCGACGCGACGAGGCGGGCGAGCTTCTCCCCGACGGCGTAGGTGACCCGGTGGCCGCGCGCGACCAGTTCCGCGACCACGGCCAGGGTGGGGCGGACGTGCCCGTGCCCGGTGATGTTGACGAAAGCGATGTGCGATCCCACAGCGTCACCTCGGTCGGGGGATTTCCTCGGCGCTGACGACTCAACTTAACACCGCGTCGTCCACAGCGGCGGACTCGCCCGAATTCCGCAATGCGCAGTGGCCCTGCCCGGCGTCCCCGAACCCATTAGGGGTGCTTAGGGGTGTGGGCTGGACAAACCGGATCGTAGATTCGCGCCAGAACATCGGCGCAGTCTGCGGGCACAGGGCGGTGGTCGCGCGCCGACAATCCGGGGTCGTGCGGGAGGCGGGGCGGTGGCATGACGAACAGCGGTTGCGCGGTCTCGCCCGTCGCCGTCGTCGGCCTGGCGTGCAGGCTGCCCGGTGCGAGCGGTCCCGCTCCGTTCTGGGACGCGCTGCGCGCGGGCGCCGACGCGGTGCGCCCGGTCCCCGCCGACCGCTGGCCCGACGCCGCCGAGGTCCTGGCCCGCTACCCGGCCGGGGTTCGGCTCGGCGGCTTCCTGGCCGAAGTGGACACCTTCGACGCGGCCTTCTTCGGCGTGTCCCCGCGCGAGGCCGCCGCGCTCGACCCGCAGCAGCGGCTGGTGCTCGAACTGGCCTGGGAGGCCCTGGAGGACGCCGGGACCCCGCCCGAGGTCGCCGCGCGCCGCGGCACCGGCGTCGTGCTCGGCGCGATGGCCGACGACTACGCCGCGCTCACCCGGGCGGGCGCGGGCGCCCACACGCTGACCGGGTTGTCCAGGGGGATGCTGGCGCACCGGGTCTCGCACGTGCTCGGGCTCACCGGCCCGAGCCTGACCGTGGACGCCGCGCAGGCCGGGTCGCTGGTCGCGGTGCACCAGGCGTGCGCCGCGCTGCACCGGGGCGAGGCCGACACGGTGCTGACCGGCGGCGTCCACCTCAACCTCGCCGCGCTGGGCAGCGCGGTGACCGCGGAGTTCGGCGCGCTCTCGCCCACCGGCCGCTGCCACGTCTTCGACGCCCGCGCCGACGGCTACGTCCGCGGCGAGGGCGGCGTGGTGTTCGCCCTGCGCAGGCTGGCCGACGCGCTGGCCGACGGCGACCGGGTGCACGCGGTGATCGCGGGCAGCGCGCTCAACCACGACGGCGGCGGCGACGGGCTGACCGTGCCCCGCGCCGCGGCCCAGGCCGAGGTCATCCGCCGGGCGCACGCCGCGGCGGGCATCACCCCGTCCGATGTGGACTTCGTCGAGCTGCACGGCACCGGCACGCGCGCGGGCGACCCGGTGGAGGCCGCGGGCCTGGGCGCGGTGTTCGCCGGGCGCGGCGCGGTGCTGCCGGTCGGGTCGGTCAAGACCAACATCGGCCACCTGGAGGGCGCGGCCGGGGCCGCGGGGCTGCTCAAGGCGGTGCTGGCGGTGCGCGCGGGTGAGTTGCCCGCCTCGCTGCACCACGTCGACCCGAACCCGGCGATCGACCTCGACGCGCTCGGGCTGCGCGTGGTGACCGCCCCGGAGCCGCTGCCCGCCACCGCGGTCGGCGGCGTCAGCTCGTTCAGCATGGGCGGCGCCAACGCCCACGTCGTCGTGCGCGGGGCAGCTCCCGCCGAGCCCGCGGAGGACACCCAGTCCACAGAGGACGACGGTGGCCCCGCCGCGCTGGTGCTCAGCGCCCGCACCGGCTCGGCGCTGAGGGCGTTGGCGGCGCGGCTGCGCGACGCGCCTGCGTCCCTCGACGACACCGCCGCCACCCTGGCCCTGGGCCGGGCGAAGCTCGCCCACCGCGCGGTCGTGGTCGCCACCGACCGTGCCGGGGCCGATCGAGCCCTCGACGCCCTCGCGGCGGGCCGCCCCTCACCGGCGGTCCTGCCCGTCGAGCCCGCCCCGGGACGCGTCGGCTTCCTGCTCCCCGGGCAGGGCGGGCAGCGGCTCGGCGCCGGTCGCGGGCTGCTGGCCGTGCCCGCCTTCGCCGAGGCGTTCGACGAGGCCACCGCCGCTGTCGACCGCCACCTGGGCGGGCCCCGACTGCGCGAGGTCCTGCACGGCGACGACCCGGCGGCGCTGGACAACACCGCCTTCGCCCAGCCTGCGCTGTTCGCCATCCAGGTCGCCCTCGCCCGGCTGCTGGCCGAGTGGGGCGTGCGGCCGGACGTGCTCGTCGGGCACTCGGTGGGTGAGGTCGCCGCGGCGCAGATCGCCGGTGTGCTGACCCTCGACGAGGCGGCTGGGCTGGTCGTCGCGCGCGGCGCGCTCATGGCCGCGCTCCCGGCAGGCGGGGCGATGGGCGCGGTGGAGGCCAGTGCCGAGGAAGTCACCGCCGACCTGGGGCCCGGGGTCGACCTCGCCGCGGTCAACGGCCCGCGCGCCGTGGTCGTCTCCGGCTCCGCCGGACCCGTCGCCGCGCTGCTCGACCGCTGGGCCGCGCGCGGGCGGCGCACCAGCGCGCTGCGCGTCAGCCACGCCTTCCACTCCCACCTGCTCGACCCGGTCCTGGACGACCTGCGCGCGGTCGCGGGCAGGCTGCGCCCGCGCGAGCCGCAGGTGGCGGTCGTGTCCACGCTGTCCGGGCAGCGGTGGACGGCGTTCGAGCCCCAGCAGTGGGCGCGGTACTGGGCCGAGCACGCGCGCAGGCCGGTCCGCTTCCACGACGCCGTGTCCGCCGCCGTGGCGGACGGGACCGTGACCTTCCTCGAACTCGGCTCCGGCTCGACCCTCGGCGGCCTCGTGCGCGCGGACGGCGTCGCCACCGCGCCGCTGCTGCGCGAGGGCCACGACGAGCCGCTGACCGCCCGTGCCGCCGCCGCGTTCGCCACCGCCCGGGGCGAGGACTGGTCGGCGCTGGCCGGGTCCGGGCGCCGGGTCTCCCTGCCGACCTACCCGTTCGAGCGCACCCGGCACTGGGCGGGCGACGGCCGTGCCGCCACCGAGCCCGCCGCCCCCGAGCCCGCCACCGAGCCCGCGGCGGGCGTCCTCGACCACGTCGCCGCCGTGCTGGGCCACGCGGACGCCGCCGCGCTCGACGCCGACCGCACCTTCCGCGACCTGGGGATGGACTCGGTCCTGCTGGAGGAGCTGCGCGAGCGGCTGTCCGGACCGGGCCGCGTGGTCCCGTCCACGGTGGTCTTCGAGCACCCCACGCCCGCCGCGCTGGCGGCGTGGTGGGACAACGGCTGCACCGGCACCGCCGAGACCCCGGCGCGCGCCGCGGTCGACCCCGGCGAGCCGATCGCCGTGGTGGCCATGGCCTGCCGCGCGCCCGGCGGGGTCACCAGCCCCGAGCAGTTGTGGGAGCTGGTCGTCGACCGCCGCGACGCCGTCGGCCCCGCCCCGACCGACCGCGGGTGGGCGCTGGCGGACGCGCGCGGCGGGTTCCTGCACGACGCCGCCGAGTTCGACGCCGACCTGTTCGGCATCTCCCCGCGCGAGGCCGCGGCGATGGAGCCGCAGCAGCGGGTGCTGCTGGAGCTGGCCTGGGAGGCGTTCGAACGCGCGGGCGGGGTCCCCGGGGACACCACGGGGGTGTTCGTCGGCGCCATCCCGCAGGACTACGGCCCCCGCGCGCACCGGGCGGGCGAGGCGGGCGGACACGTCCTCACCGGCACCACGACCAGCGTCGCCTCCGGGCGCATCGCCTACCACTTCGGGCTCGACGGGCCCGCGCTGACCGTCGACACCGCCTGCTCCTCCTCGCTGGTGGCGCTGCACCTGGCCGTGCGGTCGCTGCGCCAGGGCGAGGTGGACACCGCGCTCGCGGGCGGGGTGACCGTGATGAGCAGCCCCGGCATGTTCGCGGAGTTCGCCAAGCAGGGCGGGCTCGCCGCCGACGGGCGCTGCAAGGCGTTCTCCGCCGACGCCGACGGCACCGGCTGGGCCGAGGGCGCGGGCCTGCTGGTGCTGCGCAGGCTCACCGACGCCCGTCGCGACGGCGACGCCGTGCTGGCCGTGATCCGCGGCAGCGCGGTCAACTCCGACGGCACCTCCAACGGCCTGACCGCCCCCAACGGCGCCGCGCAGCGCCGGGTCATCCGCGCCGCCCTCGCCGACGCGGGCCTCACCGGCGCCGACGTCGACCTGGTCGAGGCGCACGGCACCGGCACCCGCCTGGGCGACCCGGTCGAGGCCGCCGCGCTCATCGCCACCTACGGCGCCGACCGGGTCGAGCCGGTGGCGCTCGGCTCGCTCAAGTCCAACATCGGCCACACCCAGGCCGCCGCGGGCGTGCTCGGCGTGGTCAAGGCTGTTCAGGCCGTGCGCCACGGCGTGCGGCCCGCGACCCTGCACGCCGAGAACCCCACCGAGCACGTCGAGTGGACCGGGGTGCGCCTGCTCACCGAGGCCGACGCCTGGCCCGCCGGGCGCACCCGCCGCGCGGCCGTGTCGTCGTTCGGGATCAGCGGCACCAACGCCCACCTGGTGCTGGAGCAAGCGGTGTCGCAACAGGACATCGAGAGCAGCCCCGAGGTCGCGGGCGGTCCGGTGCTGTGGCCGGTCAGCGGGCATTCGCCCGAGGCCCTGGCCGCGCAGGTCGCCGCGCTCGCCGACCAGGTCGACGCCGTCCCGGTCGCCCGCGCGCTGGCGTCGCGGACCGCTCTGCCGCACCGCGCTGTCGGCGTCGGCGCGACAGCGGGCGAACTGCTGGACTCGCTGACCTCCGGCGCGGTGCGGGGGGTCGCGCGCCCCGGGCGGACGGCGTTCGCCTTCACCGGGCAGGGCTCGCAGCACGCGGCGATGGGGCGTGGGCTGGCGGCGGCGTTCCCGGTGTTCCGGGCTGCGTGGGACGAGGTCGTGGACCTGTTCCCCGTCGAGGTGCGCGACGCGATCACCGAGGGTTCGCGGATCGCGGAGACCCGGTTCGCCCAGCCCGCGATCTTCGCCTTCGAGGTCGCGGTGGTGCGGCTGTTCGCCTCGTGGGGCGTGCGGCCGGACGTCGTGATCGGGCACTCGGTGGGGGAGATCGCCGCGGCGTGGGCCGCCGGGGTGTTCTCCCTGGCGGACGCCGCCGCCCTCGTGGTGAAGCGCGGGGCATTGATGGGGGCCGTGACCGCCCGCGGCGCGATGGGCGCCATCGGGCTGTCGGAGTCCGAAGTGGAACTCGCGGCCGGGGTGGAGCTGGCCGCGGTCAACGCGCCGGGTTCCGTCGTGGTGTCCGGGGACGCCGACGCGGTGTCGGCGCTCGTGGCCGAGCACAGGGCGCGTGGGGTCAAGGCGTCGCTGCTGGCCGTGAGCCACGCGTTCCACTCCGCGCACATGGACCCCGTGCTGGACGAGTTCAGGTCCTTCGTGGACGGTGTCGAGCGGCGGGAGCCGTCGGTCCGGTTCGTGCGCGTCGCCCGCGACGTCGACCCGGTCTCCACCGACTACTGGGTCGCCAACGTGCGGGAAACGGTCCGCTTCGCCGAGGGCGCCGCGGGCCTGGACGCCGTGCACGTGCTGGAGGTCGGCCCCACACCGGCCCTGACCCCGGTGCTCGACGGCTGCGTCCCCGCGGTCAAGGGCGACGACGAGGCGCGGGCCGCGCTCACCGCCGCGGCCCGGCTGTTCGCGGGCGGGGTCGACCTCGACTGGGACGCGTTGCTCCCGGCGGGCCCGCGCGCCGACCTGCCCACCTACGCCTTCCAGCGCAGCCGCTTCTGGCTGCACGCCGACGAAGCGGCCGAGGACGCGCTGTTCCACGCCGTGCGCTGGCAGCCCACCTCCGTCCCCGCCGCCCCCGCCGGGCCGCTCGCCGTGATCGCCGCCGAGGGCGACAACCCGTTCCCCGAGGCCGCCCGCATCGTCGACCCGACCGACCGCGGCGACGCCACCCTGGTCAGCGCGCTCGACGCCGAGGGCACGCTCGCCCTGCTGAAGACCGCGCCCGAGCGCCTGTGGGTGCTCACCCGCGACGCCGAGACCGACCCCGACCAGGCAGCCGTGCGCGGGCTGGTGCACAGCGCCCGCACCGAGCGCCCCGACCTCGACCTGCGCCTGCTCGACCTGCCCCGCGCCGCCACCGCCGAGCAGGTCGACCGCGCCCGCCGCGTCCTGGCCGCCCCCGGTGACGAGGTGGACCTCGCCGTCACCGCCGAGGGCGTCGCGGTCCGCAGGCTGCACCGCGCCGCCCGCCCCGGCACGCCCTTCCGGCCGCGCGGCACCGCCCTGATCACCGGTGGCACCGGCGCGCTCGGCGCGGCCGTCGCCCGCGACCTCGCCGACCGCGGCGTCGAGCACCTGGTGCTGCTCAGCCGCACCGCCTCCCGCGCGGCCGACCTCGCCGCCGACCTGGAGCGCCGCGGCGCTCGGGTCACCCTGGCCGACTGCGACGCCGCCGACCCCGACGCCCTCGCCGCCGTGCTCGCCGCGACCGGCCCGGTGGACACCGTCGTGCACGCCGCCGGGACCCTCGACGACGCCACGGTGGACAACACCACCGCCGCCTCGCTGGCCGCCACGCGCCGCGCCAAGCTCGACGCCGCCCGCGCCCTCGACCGGCTCGTCGGGGACGTGCGCGCGTTCGTGCTGTTCTCCTCCTTCGTCGGCATCACCGGCAACCCCGGCCAGTCCGGTTACGGCTCGGCCAACGCCGCCCTTGACGCCCTGGCCCGCGACCGCCGCGCCCGCGGCCTGCCCGCCACCGCCGTGGCCTGGGGGCCCTGGGCGGGCGCGGGCATGGCCGAGGCCGCCGCCGACGGGTTCCGCCGCCGCGGCGCGCGCCCGCTCG
>NZ_JAJCXD010000144.1:0-3238 GCF_021056305.1 Actinokineospora sp. PR83 | reverse complement strand
CGGGAGACCAGCAGCAGGTGCGCCGCGCCCCGCTCGGCCAGCCAGGCGGCGACCTCGGAGCCGAGGGCGCCGGTGCCGCCGGTGACCAGCGCGGTGCCGCGCGGGGCCCACCGCTCGGGCTCGCGGCTCGGCGGCGCCTGCACGAGGCGGCGGCCGAGCAGCCCGGAGGCGCGGACGGCGACCTGGTCCTCCCCGGTGGCCCCGGACACGACCGCGGCGAGCCGGTCGCCCGCGCGGTCGTCGAGCTCGGCGGGCAGGTCGACCAGGCCGCCCCAGCGCTCGGGGTGTTCGAGCGCGGCGACCCGGCCCATGCCCCAGACCATCGCCTGCACCGGCGCGGTCACCGGGGACTGGGCGGCGACGGCGGAACTGGTGGCGCACCACAGCGGTGCGCTCAGCCCGGTGTCCCCGATCGCCTGGAGCAGGTGGACGTTCTGCACCGCGCCCCGGCGTGCCGAGGTGTGGCCGGGGAAGGCGTCCTCGGCCAGGGCCAGCAGCGAGAGCACGCCCGCGGCGTCGGCGGGGAGCAGGGCGGCGAGCGCGGCCCGGTCGGCGTCGGCGGGGACGAGGACCGCGCGGACGTCGGCGCCGCGGCGGGCCAGGGCGTCCTGCGCGCCGGTGACGAGCGGGTGCCGCTCGAAGCCCTCGGGGACGACCACGGCCCAAGCGCCGGTCAGGACGGCGGGCGCGGGGTCGGGCACCGGCCGCCAGTCGACCCGGTAGCGCCAGGAGTCGAGCGTGGAGCGGGCGCGGCCCTTGCGCCGCCAGGCCGAGAGGGCGGGCAGGACGACGCTGAGCGGGCCGTCGGGGTCCAGGTCGAGGCTGTCCGCGAGGTCTTCGAGGTCCTCGCGCTCGACGGTGTCCCAGAACCGGGTCTCGATGTCGTCGGCGGCGCGGTGGCCCAGGCCCTCGGGGGCGGTGAGCCAGTAGTGCTTGCGCTGGAACGGGTAGGTGGGCAGGTCGACCCGGCGCCCGCCGGGCACGACGGCGTTCCAGTCCGGTTTGACCCCGCGCACCACGGCCTCACCCAGCGAGAGCAGCATCCGCTGCACCCCGCCGTCATCACGCTTCAACGACCCGACAGCGATGACCTCTTCCGGCAGCGCCATCGTCAGCACCGGGTGCGGGGAGCACTCCACGAACGTCCCGAAACCATCCGCCACCAACCGCTCCACAGCAGCAGCGAACTCCACAGTGGACCGAAGGTTGTCGAACCAGTACCCGGCGTCCATCACCGAGCCGTCCTCCACCCGACCCGTCAACGTCGAATACACCGGCACAGAACCGACCCGCGGCCGAACCGGCTCCAACACCGCCATCAGCTCGTCGCGCAGCTCATCGACCTGGGCGGAGTGCGACGCGTAATCGACCGGCACACGCTTGGCCCGCACGCCGTCGGCCTCGCACGCGGCGATCAGCTCGTCGAGCGCGTCGGGCTCACCCGAGACCACGACGGCCGAGGGCCCGTTGATCGCGGCCACCGACTGCCGGGCGCCGAACGCGTCGATCCGTTCGCGCACGGCCTCGACGCCCGCGGCGACCGACACCATGCCGCCCCGACCGGCCAACCGGCGCAACACCCGCGACCGCAACGCCACAACCCGGGCACCGTCCTCCAACGACAGCACACCCGCCACCACCGCCGCAGCGATCTCACCCTGCGAGTGACCCACCACAGCAGACGGCTCAACACCCCACGACCGCCACACCTCGGCCAACGACACCATCACCGCCCACAACGCGGGCTGCACCACGTCGACCCGCTCCAACAGGTCCGCGTCGTCGACGACCTCGTCCAGCGACCAGTCCACGAACGGGGCCAGCGCCGCGCCGCACTCGGCGAACCGCGCGGCGAAGGCCGTCGACCCCGCGGCCAGCTCGCGGGCCATGCCGACCCACTGCGAACCCTGACCGGGGAAGACGAACGCGGTCCGGCCCGGCGCGGCGGCCGTGCCCAGCACCAGCGCGGGGTGCGACCCGTCGGTGGCCAGGGCGCGCAGCCCGGCGAGCAGGGTCTCGCGGTCACCGACCAGGGCGGCGCGCTCGTCGAAGGCGGAGCGCGTGGTGGCCAGCGACCACGCGGTGTCCGCGACCGGGACGTCGCCCTGGTCGGAGACCGCGGCGAGCAGGCGCGCGGCCTGCTCGCGCAGCGACGGGCCGGTGCGGGCCGAGAGCACCCACGGCACGACCTCGGCCGCGGGCGCGGCGGCCGGGGCGGGCGCGGGCGCCTGCTCCAGCACGACGTGGGCGTTCGTGCCGCTGATGCCGAAGGAGGACACCGCGGCGCGCAGCACGCGGTCCTCGCCGCCGAGGTCGACCGGCTCGGTGAGCAGGCGCACGTCGCCGTCCGCCCACTCGATGCGCGAGGACGGCTCGTCGACGTGCAGGGTGCGCGGCAGCACGCGGTGGCGCAGGGCCAGCACCATCTTGATGACCCCGGCGACGCCCGCGGCGGCCTGGGTGTGGCCCAGGTTGGACTTGACCGAGCCGAGGTACAGCGGGCGGTCGCGGTCCTGGCCGTAGGTGGCCAGCAGCGCCTGGGCCTCGATGGGGTCGCCCAGCGGGGTGCCGGTGCCGTGCGCCTCCACGACATCCACATCGGACGGGGAGAGCCCGGCGGTGGCCAGCGCGGCGCGGATGACCCGCTGCTGCGAGGGCCCGTTGGGGGCGGTCAGGCCGTTGGAGGCGCCGTCCTGGTTGACCGCCGAGCCGCGCAGCACCGCCAGCACGGGGTGCCCGTGGCGCCGGGCGTCGGACAGCCGCTCGACCACGAGCACGCCCACGCCCTCGGACCAGCCGGTGCCGTCGGCGGCGTCGGCGAAGGGCTTGCACCGGCCGTCGGGGGCCAGCCCGCCCTGGCGGGAGAACTCGGTGAACGCGCCGGGCACGGCCATCACGGTCGCGCCGCCCGCCAGGGCCAGCGAGCACTCCCCCGAGCGCAGCGCGGCGGCGGCGAGGTGCAGGGCGACCAGCGAGGACGAGCACGCGGTGTCGACGGTGACCGCGGGCCCCTCCAGGCCCAGGGTGTAGGAGACGCGGCCGGAGGCGACGCTGGTCGCGGTGCCGGTGAGCAGGTGGCCCTCGACGCCGTCGGGCAGGGCGGGCAGGCCCGCGCCGTAGTTGGCGGTCGCGGCGCCGATGAACACCCCGGCGTCGGTGCCGCGCAGCGCCTGCGGGTCCAGCCCGGCGTGCTCCAGCGCCTCCCAGGACGCCTGGAGCAGCAACCGCTGCTGCGGGT
>NZ_JAJCXD010000143.1:0-3194 GCF_021056305.1 Actinokineospora sp. PR83 | reverse complement strand
CGCCGCCGCCGGGCCGCGGCCGCGACGGCCGCCCCGACCGCCGACCTGACCCCGGCCGCCGCGCTCGACCTGGTCCGCGCCACCACCGCCGCCGTGCTCGGCCACGCCTCCGCGGCCTCGGTCGACCCCGACCGCGCCTTCGCCGACCTGGGCTTCGACTCGCTCACCGCCGTCGAGCTGCGCAACCGGCTCGCCGCCGCCACCGGACTGCGGCTGCCCGCCACGCTCGTCTTCGACCACCCCACGCCCGCGGCCCTGGCCGCCCGCGTCGTGGGCGAGGCCCCCGCGCGCCGCGCCACCACCACCGCGCCCGCCCGCCCGGTCGACGAGCCGATCGCGATCGTGTCGATGGCCTGCCGCTACCCCGGCGGCATCGCCACCCCCGAGGACCTGTGGGAGCTGGTGGCGGGCAACCGCGACGTCATCGGCCCGTTCCCCGCCGACCGCGGCTGGGACGTCGCCGCGCTCACCGGCGGTCGCCCCGGCGCCCCCGCCGGTGCCTTCCTCCACGACGCGGCGGACTTCGACGCGGGCCTGTTCGGCATCTCCCCGCGCGAGGCGCTGGCGATGGACCCGCAGCAGCGCATCCTGCTCGAGGTCTCCTGGGAGACCTTCGAGCGCGCGGGCCTGGACCCGCACGGCCTGCGCGGCAGCCGCACCGGCGTGTTCGCGGGCGTGATGTACCAGGACTACGCCTCGCGGCTGGTCGCGGTGCCCGAGGGCGTCGAGGGGCACCTGGGCACCGGCAACTCCGCCAGCGTCGTCTCCGGCCGGGTCGCCTACGCCTTCGGGCTGGAGGGCCCGGCGATCACCGTCGACACCGCGTGCTCGTCCTCGCTGGTGGCCGTCCACCTGGCCGCGCAGGCGCTGCGCACCGGGGAGTGCGACCTGGCGCTGGCGGGCGGGGTCACCGTCATGTCCACGCCCGGGGTCTTCGTCGATTTCGCCCGCCAGCAGGGCCTGTCCGGCGACGGCCGCTGCCGGTCGTTCGCCGAGGGCGCCAACGGCACCGGCTTCGCCGAGGGCGCGGGCCTGGTGCTGCTGGAGCGGCTGTCCGACGCGCGCCGCAACGGCCACCACGTGCTCGCCGTCGTGCGCGGCAGTGCGGTCAACTCCGACGGCGCGTCCAACGGCCTCACCGCCCCCAACGGCCCGTCGCAGCAGCGCGTGATCTCCGCCGCGCTGGCCGCCGCCCGCCTCGACCCCGCCGAGGTCGACCTGGTCGAGGCGCACGGCACCGGCACCGTCCTGGGCGACCCGATCGAGGCCCAGGCGCTCCTGGCCGCCTACGGCCAGGACCGCGAGCAGCCGCTGTACCTCGGCTCGGTCAAGTCCAACCTGGGCCACACCCAGGCCGCCGCGGGCGTCGCCGGGATCATCAAGGCCGTGCAGGCCATGCGCCACGGCGTGCTGCCCGCCTCGCTGCACGTCGACGCCCCCAGCGGGCGCGTCGACTGGTCCGAGGGCGCGGTGGAGCTGCTGACCGCCAACCGCGACTGGCCCGCCCTCGACCGGCCGCGCCGGGCCGGGGTGTCCTCGTTCGGCATCAGCGGCACCAACGCCCACGTCGTCCTGGAGCAGGTCACCACCGCGCCCGCGCCCGCCGTCGAGACCGGCGGCCCGCACGCCTGGGTGCTGTCCGCGCACGACGACGCGGCGCTGACCGCCCAGGCCGCCCGGCTCGCCGCGCACCTGACCGACGAGTCTGCCGCCGAGGTCGCCGCCGCCCTCGCCACCCGCGCCGACCTGCCGCACCGCGCGGTCGTCGTCGGCGACCGCGCGGAGCTGGTCGCCCGCCTGGCCACCCTGACCGGACCCGGCGTCTTCCGCGGCACGGCCGCGCGCGGGCGCACCGCGTTCGTCTTCACCGGCCAGGGCGCGCAGCGCGTCGGCATGGGCCGGGACCTGGCTGCCGCCCACCCCGCGTTCGCCAGGGCGTGGGACGCCGTGCTCGCCCTCTACCCCGAGCACGTGCGCGCCGAGCTGGCGGGGGAGCAGACCCGGATCACCGAGACCGAGTTCGCCCAGCCCGCCCTGTTCGCCTTCGAGGTCGCCCTGGCCCGGCTGCTGCAGTCGTGGGGCGTGACCCCGGACGTCGTCATCGGCCACTCGGTCGGGGAGATCGCCGCCGCGCACGTCGCGGGCGTGCTCACCCTGTCCGACGCCGCCCGCCTCGTCGTCGCCCGCGGCGCGCTGATGGGCTCGGTGGCCGCGCGCGGGGCGATGGCCGCCATCGGCGCCGCGCCCGAGGACATCGACCTCCCGGCGGGCGTGGAGGTCGCGGCCGTCAACGGCCCGCAGTCCACTGTGGTGACCGGCGATGAGGACGCGGTGCTGGCGGTGCTCGACGCCGCGCGGGCGCGCGGGCTCAAGGCCACGCGCCTGGAGGTCAGCCACGCCTTCCACTCCGCGCACATGGACGAGGTGCTGCCGGGGTTGCGCGCCGTGCTCGACACCGTCGAGCTGGCCGAGCCCCGGATCGACTTCATCCGGGTCGCGGGTGAGCGCACGGGCGCGGACTACTGGGTCGACAACGTGCGGGCCACCGTGCGCTTCGCCGACGGTGTCGCCCGGCTCGACGCCGCCCACGTGCTCGAAGTGGGTCCGGACGCCGCGCTGACCCCGCTGGTCGTCGGCTGCGTCCCGGCCCAGCGCCGCGACCGCGACGAGGCTGTCGCGCTGCTGGAGGCCCTGGCCCGGCTGCACGTCGCGGGCCGCACCGTCGACTGGGCGCGGCTGACCCCGACCACCCGGCCCCTCACCCTGCCCACCTACGCCTTCCAGCGCACCCGCTACTGGCTCGACGCCGCCCCCACCCCGGTCGACCCGTGGCTCTACCGGGTCGAGTGGGACGGGGTCACCCTGGGCGAGACCACCGCCGAGCCGGTCGTGGCCCTCGGGGACGCCCCCGCGCCGTTGCGCCGCATCACCGACCTCGACGAGCTGGCCGACGAGACCCTGCTGCTGGTCGACCCCGACCCGGCGCTGCTGGTCGAGGCGCTGGGCCGGGCGCGCACGACCTGGGTCGCCAGCGCCGACCCCGCCGTGCTCGCCGTGGCGCGCGTCGCCGCCCTGGAGCAGCCCGCCCGCTTCGGCGGCGCGGTCACCATCACCGACCCCGCGGGCTGGGCGGCCCTCCCGCGCGCCATCGCGGGCCGCGAGGACCAGCTCGCCCTGGGCGAGCAGGCCCGCGC
>NZ_JAJCXD010000142.1:0-3090 GCF_021056305.1 Actinokineospora sp. PR83 | reverse complement strand
CGGGCGACCTCGCGGCCCAGGGCGCCGGTGGCGCCGGTGACGAGCACGGTGCCGCGCGGGGTCCACGCCTCGGCGGGCGCGGCCACGCGGCGCAGCCTGCGGGCGAACACGCCCCCGGGCCGGACGGCGACCTCGGCCTCACCGGCCGCGAGCGCGGCGGTCACGGCGTCCCAGTCCGGCTCGGCGGGCAGGTCGAGCAGCCCGGCCCAGCGGTCGGGGGCCTCCAGCGCGGCGACCCGGCCCAGGCCCCAGGCGGACGCGGCCGTGGCGTCGGGGGTGGTGCCGCTCGCGGGCACGGCCTGCCGGGTCAGCGCCCAGACCCGCACGCCCTCCGGCGTCCGGTGCAGCACGTCGAGCAGTTGGGCGGCGTCGGCCACCGGGGCGAGGACACCCTCCCCCGAGCCTGCGCCGCGCGCGGTGAGTTCGGTGTGGACGGTGGACTGCCACGGCGCGGGGTCGGCGGGCAGGACGACGGACCACTCCGCGAGGTCGACCGGGGTGGTCGTGGTGACCGGGGTCCAGCCCGCCTGGTAGAGCAGACCGTCCACAGGCGACTTGACGGCTGTGGCGGCGGTGGGCTCGCTGGGCCAGAAGCGCTCGCGCTGGAACGGGTAGGTCGGCAACGCGGTGAGCTCGCCCGACCCGAGAACCGCGGCCCAGTCGACGTCGCCGCCGTGCGCGCTCAGGTCGGCCACGGCGGTGAGCAGGGTCGTGACCTCGTCGCGGTCGCGGCGCAGGGTCGCGGCGGCCACGGCGGGGTCGGGGATCGCGCCGAGCAGCACGCCGTCCGGACCCAGCTCGACGAACCGGGTCAGGCCGCGCCCGGCGAGCGCGGCGGCGCCGTCGCCGAACCGAACCGCCTCGCGCACGTGGCGCACCCAGTAGTCGGCGGTGGCGATGGACTCGTCCGCGAAGCCACCGGTCAGGTTCGACACCAGCAGCACGCGCGGCGGCTGGTAGGACACGGTCTGCGCGACCGCGCGGAACTCGTCGAGCACCGGGTCCACGTGCGCGGAGTGGAAGGCGTGGCTGACCGTGAGCCGCTTGGTGCGGCAGCCGTCGAGGGCGGCGCCGACCGCCAGCACGGCGTCCTCGTCGCCGGAGACGACCACGGCGGTGGGGCCGTTGACCGCGGCGATGTCCGCCCCCGGCACGAGCGCGGCCCGCACCCGCTCCTCGGTGGCCTCGACGGCGAGCATCGCGCCGCCCACCGGCAGCGCGGCCATGAGCCGGGCGCGGGCGGCGACCAAGCGGCAGGCGTCGTCGAGGTCGAACACCCCGGCGACGTGGGCGGCGGCCAGTTCCCCGATGGAGTGGCCGAGCAGGGCGGCGGGCCGCACGCCCCAGTGCTGGAGCTGGCGGGCGAGCGCGACCCCCAGGGCGAACAGGGCGGGCTGCGCGTATCCCGTGCCGTCCAGCAGCCCCTCGGGGTCATCGCCCAGGGCGACCTCGCGCAGGGGCAGGTCGAACCGGGCGCACACCTCGTCGTAGGCGGCGGCGAAGACGGGCAGGGTCGCGTGCAGGTGGCGACCCGCGCCCGCGCGCTGGCTGCCCTGCCCGGTGAACAGGAACACCGCGCCGCCGGTGCCGGTGGCGGTTCCGGCGGACTGCGCGATCTCGTCCAGCGCGGTCAGGGCCTCGTCCCGGTCCGCGACGACGGGGACCGCCCGGTGGTCGAGGCGGGCGCGGGTGGTGGCCAGGGTCCAGGCGACGTCGGCCAGGTCGGCGGTGGGTTCAGCACGCAGGTGCGCGGCGAGCTGGGCGGCCTGGGCGCGCAGCGCGGCCGGGCCTGCCGCGCTCAGCGGCAGCGCCACGGGCCCCGCGAGCGCGGCGGGCTCGCCCCGGGGCTGCTCATCCGGGACCTGCTCGGCCTGCTCCAGGACGACGTGGGCATTGGTGCCGCTGATGCCGAACGAGGACACCGCCGCGCGCCGCGGCCGGTCGGCCGCCCACTCGCGGGCCTCGGTGAGCAGGCGGACCCGCCCGCTGTCCCAGTCGACGTGCGGGGTCGGCTCCGCGGCGTGCAGCGTCGGCGGGAGCACGCCGTGGCGCAGCGCGAACACCGACTTGATCACCCCGGCGACGCCCGCCGCGGCCTGGGTGTGGCCGATGTTCGACTTGACCGACCCGAGCCAGGCGGGTTCGGCGCGGTCCTGGCCGTAGGTGGCCAGCAGCGCTTGGGCCTCGATGGGGTCACCGAGGGCGGTGCCGGTGCCGTGCGCCTCGATGATGTCGACGTCGGCGGGCTCCAGGCGGGCGTCGGCGAGGGCGGCGCGGATGACCCGCTGCTGCGAGGGCCCGTTGGGGGCGGTCATGCCGTTGGACGCGCCATCGGAGTTGACCGCCGAGCCGCGCAGCACCGCCAGCACGGGGTGGCCGTTGGCCCGCGCGTCGGAGAGGCGTTCGAGCAGCAGCACGCCCGCGCCCTCACCGAAGCCGGTGCCGTCGGCGGCCGCGGAGAAGGCCTTGGCCCGGCCGTCGGGGGCCAGGCCGCCCTGCCGGGTGAAGTCGATGAACAGCCCCGGGGTGGACAGCACGGTCGCGCCGCCCGCCAGCGCCAAGTCGCACTCGCCGCCGCGCAGCGCCCTCGCCGCCAGGTGCAGGGCCACCAGGGAGGAGGAGCAGGCGGTGTCGACGGTGACGGCGGGGCCCTCGAAGCCGAAGACGTAGTTGACCCGGCCGGAGGCGACGCTGCCCGCGCTCGCCCCGAGGTGGCCCTCCACCTCGGCGAGGGTGTCGGGGCTGCCGAGCAGGCGGGCGGTGTAGTCCTGACCCATGAGCCCGGCGAACACCCCGGTGCGGCTGCCGCGCAGCCCGGAGGGCTCCAGCCCGGCGCGCTCCAGGGCCTCCCAGGCGACCTCCAGCAGCAACCGCTGCTGCGGGTCGGTGGCCAGGGCCTCGCGCGGGGAGACGCCGAAGAACGCCGCGTCGAAGTCGGCGGCGTCGTAGAGGAAGCCGCCTTCGCGCGTGGCGCTGGTGCCGGGGCCCTCGCCCGCGAACAGCCGCGCGGTGTCCCAGCCGCGGTCGGCGGGGAACGCGCCGATGGCGTCGCGGCCGTCGAGCACGAGCTGCCAGAGCTGCTCGGGGGTG
>NZ_JAJCXD010000141.1:0-4287 GCF_021056305.1 Actinokineospora sp. PR83 | reverse complement strand
CGGGCCTCGGGCAGCGCGGCGAACAGCGGGGCCCGGCGGGCGCCGAGCACGCCCCAGTCGATGTCCGCGACGGTGACGGCGGGCAGCCCGGTGCCCACGGCGGCGGCCAGCGCGGTGAGCGCCCGGTCCGGGTCCATCGCGGCGAACCCGCCGCGGGCGGTGCGGTCGGCGGCACCGGCGGTGTCGGCGGCCATGCCCGACCCGGCCCACGGGCCCCAGGCCAGCGAGGTGACCGGTGTCCCGGCGGCGCGGGCGCGGCGGGCGAACTCGTCCAGCTCGGCGTTGGCGGCGGCGTAGTTGCCCTGCCCGGCGGAGCCGAAGGTCGCCGCGGCGGAGGAGAAGACGACAAACGCCTCCACCCCGCCGACCCGCGCGACGGCCTCGGCCAGCACGCGCACGGCGGCGAGCTTGGGCGCGGCGACGGCGGCGAGCCGGTCCGGGGTCAGCCGGTCCAGCACGCCGTCGTCGAGCACGCCCGCGGTGTGCACCACAGCGGTCGGGCGGACCTCGTCGACGAGCGCGGCCATGGCGTCCTGGTCGGTGGCGTCGGCGGCGCGCGCCTCGGCGCCCAGGGCGGCGGCGGTCTCGGCGTCGAGCCCGCGCCTGCTGACCAGCACGACCCGCTCCGCGCCCTGCTCGGCGCACCAGCGGGCGGTCTCGCGGGCGAGGCCGCCGGTGCCGGTGATCAGCACCGTCCCGCGCGGGCGCCAGCGCTCGCGGCCGGAGACGCGCACGAGGCGGCGGGCGAACACCGCGCCGTCGCGCACCGCGGTCTCGGGCTCGCCGCTGGCCACCACCGGCCCCAGGTCGGCCGGGCCGGTGACCCGGACCAGGCCGCCCCAGCGCTCGGGCACCTCCAGCGCGGCGGTGCGGCCGAGGGCGGCGATGGCCTCGGTGTGCTCGCCATCGTCTGGCAGGACGAACCACAGGGGCGCCGTCGCGCCCTGCACCAGGGCCAGCGCCTCGGCCGGGGTGGCCGGGCTGTGCGGGGCCCAGTCCGCGGGCAGGTCGGCGGGGTCGGGGGTGATGCGCTGCCAGGTGGTGCGGTAGAGCCAGCCGGGGGTGTCATCGGCGCAGCGGTGGGCCGGGTCGAGCCAGAAGCGCTCGTGCTGGAAGGCGTAGGTGGGCAGGTCGACGACGCGGCCACCGGCGGTGAAGGCGGACCAGTCGACGCCGCGCCCGCCCGCGTACAGGGCGGCGAGGGCGCGCACGGCGGTCTCGGCCTCGTCGCGGTCGCGGACCTGGGCGGGGACGCAGCCCGCGACGGCCGGGGTGAGGGCAGCGTCGGGGCCGACCTCCAGGACGTGCGCGGCGTCGAGGCAGGCGGCGCCGTCGGCGAAGCGGACCGCGCGGCGGGCGTTGTCGACCCAGTACCCGCCGTCGGTGGGGTCCTGCTCACCCGCGACGCCGATGAACTCGACCTGGGCGGGCGAGCGGTCGATGCCGTCCACCACGGCCCGCAGCTCGGCCAGCACCCCGTCGACGTGCGCGGAGTGGAAGGCGTGGCTGACCTTGAGCAGCGACGCCTTGACCCCGCGCGCCTTGTGCTCGGCCACCACGGCCGCCACGGCGTCGGCGTCACCGGACACCACCACGGACCCGGCGGTGTTCACCGCGGCGACCTCGACGCCCGAAGGCGCGGTGACCTCCGACTCCGGCACGTCCAGGGCGGCCATCGCACCCCGGGCGCCGATCGAGCCCATGAGCGCGCCGCGCGCGACGACCAGCCGCGCGGCGTCGGCCAGGGAGAACACGCCCGCGGCCCACGCCGCGGCGATCTCCCCCACCGAGTGCCCGATGACCACGTCCGGCCGCACGCCCCACGACTCGAACAGCCGCACCACCGCGACCTCGAACGCGAAGATCGCGGGCTGGGCGAACTGGGTCTCGTCGATGCGCGACCCATCCGCGATCGCTTCCCGCACCCGGGCGGGGAACAGGCCCAGGACCTCGTCCCACGCCTCGGCGAACGCGGGGAACTGCGCGGCGAGCCCAGCGCCCATGCCCGCGCGCTGCGAACCCTGGCCGGTGAACACGAACGCGGTCCGCCCGCGCACGGCGGTGCCCCGAACGGCAGGCGAGTCCAGGCCCGCGATCAACTGCTCGGCGGTGCGGCCGACGGCGACGCCGCGCGCGGGCAGGTCGGCGCGTCCCTCGACGAGCGTGCGGGCCACGTCGCGCGGGTCGGCGGGGGTGGCCCGCAGGTGGGCCGCGAGCCGGGAAGCCTGCTCGCGCAGCGCTTCGGGCGTGCGCCCGGACACCGGCCAGGCGAAGACACCGGTGGCCTCGGCGCGCTCGGGCTCGTCGACGGCCGGGGCCTGCTCCAGGATCGCGTGCGCGTTCGTGCCGCTGATGCCGAACGACGACACCGCCGCGCGCCGCGGCCGGTCGACGGCAGGCCACGGGCGGGCCTCGGTCAGCAGTTCGACGGACCCCGCGGACCAGTCGACGTGCGTGGTGGGCTGGTCCAGGTGCAGGGTCTTGGGCAGCACGCCGTGCCGGAGCGCGCCGAGGAGCTTGATCACCCCGGCGACGCCCGCGGCGGCCTGCGTGTGCCCCAGGTTGGACTTCACCGAGCCCAGGTACAGCGGTTCGGCGCGATCGGCACCGTAGGTGGCCAGCAGTGCCTGGGCCTCGATCGGGTCACCGAGGACGGTGCCGGTGCCGTGCGCCTCGACCATGTCCACCTCGGCGGGGGTGAGCCGGGCGGCGGCCAGGGCCTTCTGGATGACCCGCCGCTGCGACGGGCCGTTGGGGGCGGTCAGGCCGTTGGACGCGCCGTCGGAGTTGACCGCGGTGCCGCGCACGAGGGCGAGCACGCGGTGGCCGTTGCGCCGGGCGGCGGAGAGCCGTTCGAGCAGGACCAGGCCGACCCCCTCGCCCATGCCGGTGCCGTCGGCGGCGTCGGCGAAGGACTTGCAGCGCCCGTCCGGGGCCAGGCCGCGCTGGCGGGAGAACGCGGTGAACACCTCGGGGGTGGGCATGACGGTCGCGCCGCCTGCGATGACCAGCGAGCAGTCGCCGCGGCGCAGCGCGTTGACCCCCAGGTGCAGGGCCACGAGCGAGGACGAGCAGGCCGTGTCGACGGTGAGCGCGGGGCCCTCCAGGCCGAAGGCGTAGGCGATGCGCCCGGAGATGACGCTGCCCGCGTTGCCGGTGAGCAGGTGCCCCTCGACGCCCTCGGGCACCTCGTGCGCGGCCGAGCCGTAGCCGGAGTACGCCGCGCCGACCAGGACACCGGTGTCGGCGCCGCGCTGGGCGGCGGGGTCGAGGCCCGCACGCTCGAACAGCTCCCAGGTGACCTCCAATAGCTGGCGCTGCTGCGGGTCCATGGCCAGCGCCTCGCGCGGGGAGATGCCGAACAGGCCGGGGTCGAACTCGCCCGCCCCGGCCAGGAAGCCGCCGTGCCGGGCGTAGGAGGTGCCGGGGTGGTCGGGGTCGGGGTGGTGCAGGTCGGCGGGCCAGCCCCGGTCCTCGGGGAACGGTTCGACGGCGTCGACGCCCCCCGCGACCAGCCGCCACAGCTCCTCGGGCGAGCCGATCCCGCCGGGGAAGCGGCAGGCGGCGGCGACGATGGCGATCGGCTCGGCGTCGCGGGCCTGGTGCGCGCGCAGCCTGGCGTCGGTCTCCGCCAGCTCCGCGGTGACGCGGCGCAGGTAATCGGTCAGCTTCTTCTGCTGGTCGGTCATGGCTGCCTCACACATTTTCCGAGCGGCCGAAGCGCTGGTCGATGAAGTCGAAGATGTCCTCGTCGGCGACGTCGGCCAGCGCCGTGGCCGAGGCGGGGTCCTCGGGCTCGAACGGGTCGAACGGCTCGGCCGCCGCGGTCGCCCGGTCGAGCAGCTCGCGCAGCCGGGCGGCGAGGGCCCCGGCGGCGTCGGCGTCGGCGGTCTCCAGCGCGAGCGCGACCCGGTCCAGTTCGGCGGTGACGTCGGTGTCCCGGACGGCCGGTGCCGCCGGGGCGGACGCGCCCAGGCCCTCGTCGAGGTGCGCGGCGAGCGCGGCGGGCGTGGGGTGGTCGAACACCAGGGTCGCGGGCAGTTTGAGCCCGGTGGCCGCGGTGAGCCGGTTGCGCAGCTCGACGGCGGTCAGCGAGTCGAAGCCCACGTCCTTGAACGGCCGCTCGGGGTCGACCGCCGCCCGGTGGGTGAACCCGAGGACGGCCGCGACGTGGTCGCACACCACGTCGAGCACCAGCCCGGCGCGGGCCCGCGGCGCGGTCGCGGCGAGCCGCTGCGCGAGCGGGACCTCCCCCGCGGCAGCGGCGGCCGCGCGCCGCGCCGCCGT
>NZ_JAJCXD010000140.1:0-5054 GCF_021056305.1 Actinokineospora sp. PR83 | reverse complement strand
ACCCGACCGCGCGGGCCGTCGCCGCGGAGCCCGCGCCCGTCGCCCCCGGCGGATTCGCCGGGCGCCTGCGCGCGCTGCCCGGGGACGAGCGCGGGCCCGCGGTCCTCGACGCCCTCCGGGGGCACGCCGCCGCCGCGCTCGGCCACGCCGACACCGCCGCGATCGACCCGGCCGCGGCGTTCCGCGACCTCGGGTTCGACTCGCTGATCGCCGTCGACCTGCACCAGCGGCTGGTGGACGCGCTCGGGCTGGACCTGCCCGCCTCGCTGGTCTACGACCACCCGACCCCCGCCCGGCTCGCGGACTTCCTGCTGGCCACGGCCCTGGGCGAGGAGGTCGGGGACGGGGTGCCCGCGCCCGCGGGTCCCGTCGACGAGCCGATCGCCATCGTGGGCATGGCCTGCCGGTTCCCCGGCGGCATCGCGGGACCGGAGGACCTGTGGGCGGTGGCGGCCGAGGGCCGCCACGTGACCGGGGACTTCCCCACCGACCGGGGCTGGGACCTCGACGCGCTGTTCGCCCCCGGCCCGGACGGCGCCCCGGCGGTGGCCACGCGGCGCGGGGGCTTCCTGGCCGATGCGGCCGGGTTCGACGCGGAGTTCTTCGGCATCGCCCCGCGCGAGGCGGTGGCGATGGACCCGGCGCAGCGGTTGCTGCTGGAGACCTCCTGGGAGGCCGTGGAGCGCGCCGGGGTCGACCCGACCTCGCTGCGCGGCACCCGTACGGGCGTGTTCGTCGGCACCTTCGGCGGCGGCTACGGCTCGCTGCTCGACGGCAGGGGCGACGCCAGGGGGTTCATCATGACCGGGACCACGCCCAGCGTGCTGTCCGGTCGGCTGTCGTACGTGCTGGGCCTGGTGGGGCCCGCGCTGACCGTGGACACCGCGTGCTCGTCGTCGCTGGTGGCGCTGCACCTGGCGGCGCAGGCCCTGCGGGCGGGCGAGTGCTCGCTGGCGCTGGCGGGCGGGGTGACCGTCATGTCGACACCGGACAGCTTCCTGGAGTTCACCCGGCAGGGCGGCCTGTCCGCCGACGGCCGGTGCAAGGCGTTCTCCGATTCCGCCGACGGCACGGGCTGGTCCGAGGGTGTCGGCGTGCTGGTGGTGGAGCGGCTGTCGGACGCCCAGCGCAACGGGCACCGGGTGTTGGCGGTGGTGCGGGGTTCGGCGGTGAACCAGGACGGTGCGTCGAATGGTCTGACGGCGCCGAACGGCCCGTCGCAGCAGCGGGTGATCCGGGCGGCGTTGGCGAGCGCCGGTCTGGTTTCGTCCGATGTGGATGCGGTGGAGGCGCACGGCACCGGCACCAGGCTGGGTGACCCGATCGAGGCGCAGGCGGTGCTGGCGACCTACGGGCGCGACCGGGAGACCCCGCTGCTGCTGGGCTCGCTGAAGTCCAACATCGGGCACTCGCAGGCGGCGGCGGGTGTCGCCGGTGTGATCAAGATGGTGCAGGCGCTGCGGTTCGGCGTGCTGCCGAAGACACTGCACGTGGACCGACCCTCGTCGCGGGTGGACTGGTCGGCGGGCCGGGTGGAACTGCTCACCGAGGCGGTGGCGTGGCCCGCCGTGGACCGGCCGCGGCGGGCCGCCGTGTCCTCCTTCGGCGTCTCCGGCACCAATGCGCACGTGATCCTGGAGTGCCCGGTCGAGTCCGACGCCGTGCCCGAGTCCGACCGGTCGGTGGTCGTGCCGTGGGTGCTGTCGGGTCGCACGCCGCAGGTGGTGCGGGCCCAGGCCGAGCGGTTGCTGGCCGTGGACGCGGCGCCGGTCGACGTGGCGTCGTCGCTGCTCGGCACCCGGGCGGTGTTCGACCACCGGGCCGTCGTCGTCGGCCGGGACCTGCGGCGCGCGTTGGCCGCGGTGGCCGAGGGGGTCGAGGACGAGGGCGCGGTGACCGGGGCGGTCGCGCCCGGGGTGGTGTCGTCGCCGGGTCCGGTGTTCGTGTTCCCCGGGCAGGGGAGCCAGTGGGTGGGCATGGCCCAGGAGTTGGTGGAGTCGTGCCCGGTGTTCGCCGAGTTGCTCGACGAGTGCGCGCGGGCGTTGGCGCCGCACGTGGAGTGGGAGTTGTCGGAGGTGCTCGGTGACGCGGAGGCGTTGTCGAGGGTGGAGGTGGTGCAGCCCGCGCTGTGGGCGGTGATGGTGTCGTTGGCGGGGTTGTGGCGGTCGTGGGGTATCGAGCCGTCGGCGGTGGTGGGTCACTCGCAGGGTGAGATCGCCGCGGCGGTGGTCGCCGGGGCGTTGTCGCTGGAGGACGGGGCGCTGGTCGTGACGGCGCGCAGCGCGTTGATCGCGGGTGTGCTGGCGGGTACGGGCGGGATGGCCTCGGTGGCTGCCACACCGGAGCGGGTGGTCGAGCTGGGGGGTGAGATCGCCGCGGTGAACGGTCCCGGTTCGGTTGTGGTGGCGGGTGCGGCGTCGGAGTTGGACGCGTTCGTGGCCCGCGCCGAGGCTGAGGGTGTGTGGGTGCGGCGGATCGCGGTGGATTACGGGTCGCACTCGGTGGAGGTCGAGGCGCTGCGGGAACAACTGCTGGAGGTGCTGGCCCCGATCCGGCCGCGTGAGCCGGAGGTGCCGTTCCCGTCCACGGTGGCCGGTGGGCGCCCCGGTCTGGCCGACGCCGAGTACTGGTACCGGAACCTGCGGGAAACCGTCGAGTTCGAGCGCACGATCCGGGACCTGCTGGCCCAGGAGCACGCGATCTTCGTCGAGGTCAGCCCGCACCCGGTGCTGACCGGCGCCGTGGAGGCGACAGCCGAGACCGCGGGCGTCGAGGTCGTGGCGACCGGTTCCACCCGCCGCGACAACGGCGGCGTGGACGCCCTGCACCTGGCGCTGGGCCGGTTGTGGTCGCGCGGCCACCCGGTGGACTGGGCGGCCCTGGTGCCCGCCGGGCAGCACGTCGACCTGCCCACCTACGCCTTCGAGCACCAGCGGTTCTGGCCGGAGCGCGGCACCGCGGGCGACGTGTCCGGTGCCGGTCTCGACCGGGCCGGGCACCCGCTGCTCGGCGCGGTGGTCGACCTGGCCGACGGGGGCGGTCTGGTGCTCACCGGCAGGCTGTCCGCGAGCGAGCAGCCGTGGCTGGCCGACCACGTCGTGGCCGGTCGGGTCCTGTTCCCCGGCACCGGGTTCGTGGAGCTCGCGGTGCGCGCGGGCGACGAGGTGGGCTGTGGGCTGCTGGCCGAGCTGACCATCGAGGCGCCGCTCGTGCTGCCCGCGCGCGGCGCGGTCCGCGTGCAGGTCGCGGTCGGTGCGGCCGACGACACCGACCACCGCCCGGTGAGCGTGTCCTCCTGGGTGGACGGCGCGTGGACCCGGCACGTCGCCGGGCAGCTCGCCCCCCGGGCCACCCCGCCGGACACCGCGTTCGCCCGCGGGCAGTGGCCGCCCGCCGGTGCCGTGGCCGTGCCGGTGGACGATTGCTACGAGTTCCTGGCGGGGGTGGACCTGGACTACGGACCGGCGTTCCGGGGCGTGCGCGCCGTGTGGCAGCGCGACGGCGAGGTCTTCGCCGAGGTCGCCCTGCCCGACGTCGTGGCCGACCACGCAGGCGCCTTCGGCCTGCACCCGGCGCTGCTCGACGCGGCGGTGCAGGTGTCCTTCCTCGGCGACCTGGGGGTGACCCCCGGCGCGCTGCCCTTCGCCTGGCAGGACGTGTCGCTGCACGCGTCCGGCGCCGCCGAGCTGCGGGTGCGCCTGGCGCCCACCGGTTCCGGCGTGTCCATCACCGCCGCCGACGGGGCCGGTTCGCCGGTCGCGGCCATCGGGTCGCTGACCCTGCGCCCGGTGGCCGCCACCACCGCGGCCCGCCCGCACGACTCCCTGTACGAACTGCACTGGACACCGCTGCCCGCGGCGGACCCGGTCGACCCCGCGATCGTGGTGGAGTTCGCACCGCCCTCCGGTGACGTGGTGGCCGCCGCGCACGCCGCGGCGGCGAAGGCGCTCGCGGCCGTGCAGGAGGCGCTCACCGCCGACGACGGGCAGCCCCGGCTGTTCGTGACGCACGGCGCGGTGACCGGCGACGACCTCGCGGCGGCCACCGTGTGGGGCCTGGTGCGCACCGCCCAGACGGAGAACCCGGGCAGCTTCCTGCTGCTGGACCTGCCGGAGGACGCCGACCTCCCGGCCGCGTACGGCGCGCTGGTCGCCTCCGGTGAACCGCAGGGTCGGGTGCGTGACGGCGTCGTGCACGCCGCCCGCCTGGGCCGCTTCACACACACCGCCCCCGACGAGCCCGCACCGCTCGGCACGGTCCTCATCACCGGCGGCACGAGCGGCCTCGGCCGCGCGCTCGCCCGGCACCTGGCCGAGCGCGGCGCGACCGGGCTCGTCCTCGCGTCCCGGCGCGGTCCCGCCGCCGAAGGCGCCGCGGAACTCCTCGCCGAACTGGCCGAGCTGGGCGCTCAGGCCCGGGTCGTGGCCTGCGACCTCGCCGACGCCGACGCCACCCGAGCACTCGTCGCGGACATCCCCGACCTGACCTCGGTCGTGCACACCGCGGGCGTCCTCGACGACGGTGTGCTCGGCTCGCTGACGCCGCAGCGGCTGGCGGCGGTGCTGCGGGCCAAGGTCGACGCGTCCTGGCACCTGCACGAGGCGACCAGGGACCGACCGCTCGCGCACTTCGTCCTGTTCTCCTCGGTCATGGGCGTCCTCGGCGGGGCGGGGCAGGCGAACTACGCGGCGGCGAACACCTTCCTCGACGCGCTGGCCGCCCACCGCCACGCGCTGGGCCTGCCCGCGACCTCACTGGCGTGGGGCTTCTGGGAGCAGGCCACCGGCATGACCTCGGCGCTGTCCGACGCGGACACCGCGCGGATGGCGCGCGACGGCCTGACGCCGATCCCCGGCGGGCAGGGCATGGCGCTGTTCGACGCCGCGCTGACAGCGGGCGCCCCCTCGCTCGTGCCCGCGCGGTTCGACCTCGCGGCGCTGCGAGCGCGGGCCGAGGTGCCCCCGGTCCTGCGCGGCCTGGTCGGCGGTCGCCGCGCCGCCGCACCCGCCGCGGGCGCGGGAACGGCCCCGCTGTCCGCGCGGCTGGCCGGTGTG
>NZ_JAJCXD010000139.1:0-8497 GCF_021056305.1 Actinokineospora sp. PR83 | reverse complement strand
GGGGATCGCTCCCCGGTGCGACCATTGACCCATGGCGAACGGTAAGTCGGAGCCCACCCGGATCCTGATCCTCGGTGGCGGTTACGTCGGCCTCTACGCGGCCCTCGGGCTGCAGCGCAAGCTGCGCTCCGGCGAGGCCTCCGTGACGGTCGTCGACCCGCAGCCGCACATGACCTACCTGCCGTTCCTGCCCGAGGCCGCCGCGGGCGCGATCGAGCCCCGGCACGTGGTCGTGCCGCTGCGCCGCGCGCTCAAGCGCTGCCACGTCATCACCGCCCGCACCACCGCGATCGAGCACGCCCGCAAGGTCGTCACGGTCGAGGCGCCGGACGGGCACACCGAGGAGCTGGGCTACGACGTGCTGGTCGTGGCGTTGGGCTCGGTGGCCCGGCTGCTGCCGATCCCCGGCCTGGTCGAGCAGGGCATCGCCTTCAAGACCATCGGCGAGGCCATCTACCTGCGCAACCACGTGATGACCAAGCTCGACGAGGCCGACTCCACGCTCGACCCCGAGCTGCGCAAGCGGCTGCTGACCTTCACCTTCGTCGGCGGCGGCTTCGCGGGCATCGAGGCGCTCGGCGAGCTGGAGGACATGGCCCGCTTCGCCACCCAGTACTACAAGAACGTCGAGCCGGAGGACCTGCGGTTCGTCCTGGTCGAGGCCGCCGGGCGGGTGCTGCCCGAGGTGCGCGAGAGCCTGGGCGTCTACACCGTGATGCAGTTGGAGAAGCGCGGCATCGAGGTCTACCTGTCGACGCTGGCCAAGTCGTTCGAGGGCGGGCACGTGCAGCTCTCCGACGGCACCGAGTTCGACAGCGACACCATCGTCTGGACCGCGGGCGTCAAGTCCAGCCCGGTCCTGGCCAACTCGGACCTGCCGCTGACCAAGCAGGGCCGCCTGCGCGCCACCGCGGCCATGCAGGTCGAGGGCCTGCCGGACGTGTGGACCGCGGGTGACTGCGCCGCGGTGCCCGACCTGGCCCGCACCGGCGACGACCCGACCGCCATCTGCGCCCCCAACGCGCAGAACGCGGTGCGCCAGGCCCGGCTGCTGGCCAAGAACATCGTGGCCTCGCTGCGCGGCGGCAAGCCGAAGGACTACTACCACAAGAACATCGGCTCGGTGGCCAGCCTCGGCCTGCACAAGGGCGTCGGCGACGTCTTCCACTTCAAGGCCAAGGGCTTCGTCGCCTGGGCCATGCACCGCGCCTACCACGTCAAGGCGATGCCGACCTTCAACCGCAAGGTCCGGATCACCCTCGACTGGTTAACGGGTGGGCTGTTCCGGCGCGAGGTCATCTCGATGGGGCAGATCAACGACCCGAAGGCGGAGTTCGCCCGAGTCTCCAAGGGCTGATTCGGCAAACGGCCCAAGGACTTGGGCCACCCGGGCGGAACTCTCGGAAACTGTTCCCGCGATTTGTTATCGCGCCTTAGGCTGCGTTCGCCCCCGTAGCCCAACAGGCAGAGGCAGCCCCCTTAAAAGGGGTCGAGTGCCGGTTCGAATCCGGTCGGGGGCACCACATGGAACCGATCGCTCACGCAGAGTCAGTGCGTGCGCGTGGTTTCCTGCGGTGACGCGGTCTGGTGAGGACGTCCACATGACCCGGTGGCCGCCCTCGGTGGTCAACTCACCACAATTGCTTCTTGCCTGTGAAATTATGGCCTAATCCGGTCATCCGCTGTTTTGGCGGCACGTTCCGCGATAAGGCGGAGTCGACTCGTGACCGCCGGAGTCTCCGGATCCGCGCGCGGTGGTCCCCGGGGGTTCGGTCGCGCCGAACCCCCGGGGGTTCCCGGCGCGAACTAGGCTCGCCTGGTGGCTGAGTACCGGATCGACGACCTCGCCAGGGCGGCGGGCACCTCGGTGCGCAACATCCGCGTCTACCAGGACCGCGACCTGCTGGCGCCCCCGGTGCGCCGCGGTCGCACCGCCATCTACGGCGACGGGCACCTGGCCCGGCTGCGGTTGATCCTCAACATGCTCGACCGCGGCTACGCGTTCGCCCAGATCAAGGAGATGCTCGACGCCTGGACCGCCGGGCACAGCCTGGCCGACGTGCTCGGGCTGGAGGAGGCGACCGGCGCGGCCTGGTCGCAGGAGCGGCCCGCCGTCGTGCCGATGGCCCGCCTGGTGCGCATGTTCGGCACCCAGCTCACCCCGTCCAACCTCCGCACGGCGCTGGAGCTGGGTGTGCTGGAGCGCCGGGGCGCGCAGTTCGTCGCCCCCAGCCCCGGGCTGCTCGAAGCCGGGCACGAGCTGGTCAAGCTGGACGTCCCGCTGGCCGAGGCGCTGGCGCTGGCGGCTGAGCTGCAGACCGAGACCGACCGGATCGCCGGGCTGCTGATCGGCCTGGTGCGCCGCTACGTGCTGGACCCGAAGGGCCCGGACTGGCTGCCCAGCGGCGAGGAGCTGCCGCACTACGCGGACGTGATCTCCCGGCTGCACCCGCTGGTCATGTCGGCCCTGTCGGCCGCGGTGGACCGGTCCGCGCGGCGGCTCATCCCGGAGATCATCGGCGACCGGCTGGTCGCCATGGCCGAGCGCGCGGCGGCTGAGCAGGACTGATCGGGTCGAACCGACCCTTGCACCATGACAATGGGCATTGTAACGTTCGCGCCGTCCTGTAACGCCGTTCACATCCTTGACGCCCGGGGGTCGCCGTGGGTACTGAGCCGATTCGGTTGCCGATCACCGGGACCCGGCGGCGGACCGTGCACCAGGGCGAGGTCGCCCTCGCGGTCTTCGAGCAGGGCGACCCCGGCTCGCCGACGGTGCTGCTGGTGCACGGCTACCCGGACACGCACGCCATGTGGGACGGCGTCGCCGAGCGGCTCGCCGAGAACCACCACGTCGTCCGCTACGACACCCGAGGCGCGGGGGAGTCCACCGCCCCCCGCCGCCGCGCCGCCTACCGGCTGCCGGAACTGGGCGAGGACCTCTTCGCCGTCGCCGACGCGGTCAGCCCGAACCGGCCGGTGCACGTCGTCGCGCACGACTGGGGCTCCATCCAGTCCTGGGAGGCGGTCACCGACCCGCGCGCCGACGCCAGGATCGCCTCCTTCACCTCGATCTCCGGACCGTGCCTGGACCACGTCGGGCACTGGATGCGCCGCCGCCTCGCCGCCCCCACCCCGGCGAACCTGCGCCAGGCGCTCGGGCAGCTCGCGCACTCCTGGTACATCTACTTCTTCCACATCCCGGTGCTGCCCGGTCTGCTGTGGCGCTCGTTCCTCGGGCCGCGCTGGGGTGCGGTGCTGCGCCACGTCGAGGGCGTGCCGCGGGTGCCGGGGCACCCGGTGGCGACCATCAGCGCGGACGCCGCGCACGGCGTGCAGCTCTACCGGGCCAACGTGTTCCCGCGCCTGGGTTCCCCGCGCGTGCGCCGGACCCGGGTGCCGGTGCAGGTGGTCGTCCCGACCCGCGACCGGTTCGTCACCGCCGGTCTCGCCGAGGACCTGGAGCGCTGGGTCGGCCGCCTGTGGCGGCGCACGCTGCACGCCTCGCACTGGGCCCCCACGTCGCACCCGGGCGCGGTCGCGCGGATGGTGGAGGAGTTCGTCGACCACGTCGGCGGGGCGCCGATGACCCGCAGCCTGCAACGGGCGCGGGCGGGCTCACCGGAGCGGGGCTTCGAGAACCGGCTGGTCGTCGTCACCGGGGCCGCGCGCGGGATCGGCCGGGCCACCGCCGAGGCGTTCGCCGCCCGCGGCGCCGAGGTCGTCGTCGCCGACGTCGACGGCGACGCCGCCCGGCGGACCGCCGCCGCCATCGGCCCCGCCGCCTACCCGTACCGGGTCGACGTCGCCGACGCCGCGGCGGTGCAGGTCTTCGCCGAGGACGTCGCCGACGAGCACGGCGTGCCGGACGTGGTGGTCAACAACGCCGGGATCGGCGTGGCCGGGGCGTTCCTCGACACCTCGGAGGAGGACTGGCAGCGGGTCGTGGACGTGAACCTCCTCGGCGTGGTGCACGGCTGCCGCTCGTTCGGCGCCATGATGGTCGAGCGGGGCGAGGGCGGGCACGTGGTCAACCTGTCCTCCGCCGCGGCGTACACGATCAGCCGCGGCCTGCCCGCCTACTCGGCGACCAAGGCGGCCGTGCTCGCGCTGTCGGAGTCGCTGCGCGCCGAGTTCGCCGCGCACGGCATCGGGGTCAGCGCCATCTGCCCGGGGATCGTCGCCACCGACATCACCAACACCACCCGCTTCGCCGGGGTGGACGACGTCGAGCAGCAGCGCCTGCGGCGCAAGGCGGGCAAGGCCTACGCCCGCCGCGGGTTCGGCCCGGAGCGGGTCGCCGAGGACATCGTCCGCGCGGTCGAGCGCAACAGCGCGGTGGTGCCGGTGACCCCCGAGGCCAAGGTCGGCCGCGTGCTGTCCCGGTTCGCCCCCGGCCTGATGCGCCGCCTGGGCCGGTTGGACGTGATCCGGTGACGGCGGGCCCCACCGCCCCGCTCGTGACCGGCTGAAGGAGGCTCCCTGTGTCCGAACCCGACCTCGTGCTCGCCCCGCGCGCGGTGACCTTCGACTGGTCGACCGTCCCCGCGCACTGGGTGCCCGGCGAACCGCTGGCCACGCACGTGATGAACACCCTGCACCTGGTCCTCCCCGAGGGCGAGCGCTGGTTCGTGCACGTCTTCGGCCAGGCCCTGCCGCTCATCCGCGACGACAAGCTCCGCGAGGAGGTCGTCGGCTTCATCGGCCAGGAAGCGGTGCACGCCGAGGCCCACCAGGGCGCCGCGGACCACCTCGCCGCCCAGGGCCTGGACCCGAAGCCGTTCGTGGACCAGGTGTCCTGGCTCTTCCGCACCCTCCTCGGCGACCGAGACCTGCCCGCCCCGGTCGCCCACCAGTGGCTCCTGGAGCGGCTGGCGATG
Source organism: Actinokineospora sp. PR83 (assembly GCF_021056305.1). NCBI lineage: Bacteria > Bacillati > Actinomycetota > Actinomycetes > Pseudonocardiales > Pseudonocardiaceae > Actinokineospora > Actinokineospora sp. PR83. The sequence goes on along the minus strand of NZ_JAJCXD010000139.1, from coordinate 3,617 downwards.
ATCGCCGCCATCGAGCACTTCACCGCGGTCCTGGGCCGCTGGGTCCTGCGCGCCCCGCTGGAGCGGGCGGGCGCCGACCCCACCATGGTCGACCTGCTGCGCTGGCACGGGGCCGAGGAGGTCGAACACCGCTCGGTCGCCTTCGACCTCTACGCGCACCTCGACGGCCGGTGGCTGCGCCGGGTCCGGGCGATGGCGGTGGCAGGCCCGGTCCTGCTGTGGCTGTTCGCCCGCTCCACCCGCTGGCTCATGCGCAACGACCCCCTGCGCCCCGGCCCCGCCCGCCTGCGGGACGCCCACCGGGCCGCCCGCCGCGGACTCCTCCCGGACCTGGCGGGCCTGCTGCGCGCCACCTGGCAGTACCTGCCGCGCGCGTACCACCCGAGCCAGGACGGGACGACGGACGAGGCGGTCGCCTACCTCGCCACGTCCCCCGCGGCCAGGGCAGCGGCGCGGTGACGCCGGAGACGCGGACGCCACCGCCCACCGTGGGTGCGGGTGCGGTGGCGCCGCCGGACCTCTACGGCCGGGCGCGGCCGGACCGGATGTACCGGCTGCTGCGGCCGGTCGTGGAGGCGCACCTGTGGTTGAGCAAGCGCAGCGTTCGCCGCAGCCGCCCCGTTCCCGCGGTAGACCGCGACCTGCCCGTGGTGGTCTCGGACCGCCGCGTCGAAGCCGACGGTGTGGTCTCGTTGACCCTCACCGCGCCCTCCGGGGGCCCGCTGCCGCCGTGGCGGCCCGGCTGCCACCTGGACGTCCGCCTCCCGTCGGGTCTGCGCAGGCAGTACTCGCTGTGCGGCGACCCGGCCGACCGCGCCTCCTACCGGATCGCGGTGCGCCTGGTCGGCGAGGGTTCCGGTGAGGTCCACTCGGCGGTGCGCGTCGGCACCCCGCTGGTCGTGCGCGGCCCCCGCACCGCGTTCCCCCTGGTCGGCCCGGGCCCGCACCTGTTCATCGCGGGCGGCATCGGCATCACCCCGATCCTGCCGATGCTGCGCGCCGCCACCGACTGGCACCTCGTCTACGCGGGCCGCTCCCGCGCCACCATGCCCTTCCTGGCCGAACTCGAACCCCACGGCGACCGGGTCACGGTCCTGACCGGTGTGCCCGCGGCGCCGGAACTGCTGGCCAGGGCCCGGCCCGGGACCGCGGTCTACGCCTGTGGCCCGCCGCCCATGCTCGACGCGATCAAGGCCCACTGGTCCGGCCCCCTGCACTACGAGCGCTTCTCCCCGCCACCGGTGGTCGACGGCGAACCGTTCGAGCTGCAACTGGGCCCGGGCGGCCCCGTCGTCCCCGTCGCCGCCGACGAGTCGGCGCTGACGGCCCTGCGCCGGGCCCGCCCGCATACGGTCTACTCCTGCCAGCAGGGGTTCTGCGGCACGTGCAGGCTGAACCTGGTGTCCACAACGGACTCGATGCTCGTCTGCACCGACCGCCGCCCCGGCCGGGTCGTCCTCGACGTCGGGGACCGCTAGGACTTCCGCGCCGCGGCACCGACCAGCACGAGCAGGCTGCCGCACACCGTGTTCCACACCCCGGATTCCAGCGACCCCAACGACACCACCTCGCGGGCCTGCGCCACCCACCCCAGGCTGACCGCCACCAGCAGCGCCCCGCCGACCCGGGCCACCCCACGGGACAGCAGCAACCCGTACAGCGACACCAGCCCCGCCACGGCGATCGGCGCGGCCAGCGAGGTCAGCAGGGACGCGGTGTCCCGCGTGACCCCGCCGAACAGGTCCGCGACCGGCAACTCGGTGCCCGGCCGGCCCTCGAACCACGGCCGCGTCACCCCGAACCCGACCGCAACGAGCCCACCGATCCCGAGGAGCAACGACAGCACCATGCGCACCCCCGCATGGTACGGAGCCGCCCGTCGGCCGGGGGTCAAAGCCGTGGACCGACCCGGGCGGGCTCGTGGTTCGGGGTTCTCAGCCCGCTGCCGAGCGGCGGTTTCGACGACGAGGGGGGCGTCGCCTGGTGACCCGCGCCGGGGTCAGGGCGTGCTGGGGGCGGGCCGCTTGACCGTGGGGAGGTCCGCCAGGTCTTCGGGGGTCTCGGCGGTGAACTCGGACTCGGCCTCGAGGGGTTCGAGCAGGGAGACGCTGCGGGTCAGCAGGTCGTTGGTGCCGCGCAGGCGGGTGGCGAGCTGCTCGCGCAGGGCGGTGAGGCGCTCGACGACGCTGGTGGCGGCGGCAATGCGCTTGTCGGCCTCGTCGGTGGCCTCCTGGACCAGGCGGGCGGCCTCGCGCTCGGCGGCGGCGCGGTTGCTCTCGATCTCCTCGGCGAGGGCGGCGCGGCGCTCGGCCTGCTGCTCCTGGAACTGCTGCTCCAGGCGCTGGCGCTCGCGCTCGGCCCGGTCGTCGATGTCCTTCTGGCGCTGGTCGGCCACCTTGGTCATCTCGGTGACCTTGGCGCGGGCCTCGTCCATGATCTTCTTGTGCGCGCCGTGCAGCTCGTTGTGCTGGGCGTCGAGGTCGGCCAGCAGCCTGCGGTAGCGGTCGCGCAGGGCGGTGGAGGCATCCTCGGCGGCGGTCCACGCGGTTTCGGCGGCGGCCTGGGCGCGGGCGTTGACCTCGTTCGCCTGGGCCTTCGCCACCACGACGGCCCGCGCGGCCCGCTCCCCGGCGTTGGGCGCCGACGCGGCCGCGGCGGCGGTGCCGATCTTGTCCAGCCGCTCGGTCAGCGCGTCGATCTCCCGGCGGGCCAGCTCGAGCTGCCCGGACAGCTCGGCCACCTCGGCCCTGGCCTCCCGCACCTGGGCCTCGGACCGCTCGGCGGCGGCCTCGGCCGTCCGCACGTACTCCTTCACCTGGCTGCGGTCGAACCCGTTCCGCACCACGGCGAACCCGGGGTCAGCGTCACGTTCCTGCTGGAAGGCCATGCTGTTGACGGTACCCGGGTGGGGGGTCGCGGTGGGCGCCCGGGGGAAGCATCACTCTGATGTGGGTACCGGCCGATCGGCCGGTCGGACCGGCCGTCGGTGATGATCACCTGTGCCGCCGTTGGCCCCCGCTCCCACCGGCTTCGGGGACGAGCGCCGCAGCGCCGCGCGGCGGGGGCGAACGGCTGTCCACGGGGTCAGGCGGGGACCGCGGTGACCACCTGGTTCGACTCGTAGCCGTCGTGCCCGCCGACCCAGCGGCCGCCGCAGGTGACCAGGACCAGGCGGTGCGGACCGGCCTGGCCGAACAGCTCCTCCGCGCGGACCGGCAGGTCGTCCTTGGCCACCGTGTCGATCTTGGCAACGCGGTAGGCGAAGGTCCGCCCGTCGGCGCCGACCACCGTCACCGCGTCGCCGACGCGGGTCTCCCACAGCTCGGCGAACGGGCCGGTCTGGCCCTTCCAGTTGACGTGCCCGGCCAGCACCGTCGCCCCCGTCGAGGCGTCGAGGCCCGCACCCCACCAGGTGGCCTCGCGCAGCGAGGTGGGCACCGGCAGCGTCGCACCGGGGCCGAGTTCCTCGCGCACCAGCGTCGCCGTCCCGCCGTGGGCCAGCTTGACCGTGCCCGGCCGCTGGCCGGGGGGCTGCTTGGGCGGCGGCTTCTGCGCGGGCGGCGGCGCGGCGGCCGGGGGGGCGGCGGGGGCGGCGGTCGTCGTCGGCGCGGCGGCGG